>NZ_BBTF01000024.1:0-59520 GCF_000876115.1 Acinetobacter sp. NBRC 110496 | reverse complement strand
TGATTGGGATAATTTATTTAATAAACTTATCGAAAAAACGGTTGGTAGAATGACTGGAAAACAAGTTTATATATCCGTTCTTTTCGCTATTGCTACTTTTGGTGGCTATAGTTTCTATCAAGTATATATTGAAAATCAAACTGAGATAAGAAAATTTGAAATCGAACAGAAGACAAAGCAGCAAGAACGAGATGAACGTTTAGAAACGATTAGGATACTTAACGAAGCAAATCAACGTACTATCGATGTACTTGAGAAAGCTGTTAATGCAGAGCCTAATACTAAAAAAATTGAAAATGAGGCAAAAGAAGTTACAACTAAATTAATTAAAAGTGTTCGAAATGCAGATATGGTTGAATTGCAAAATACGGTAGAGTTTTCTGGCGAAGCTGCTAAAGAGATTACAACCTCATCTAAATCCTCTTGGGAGTCTAAAAGAATTGATGGTGAATATATTATACTTTATGTTGATTCAACTAATGTAGCCAAAAGAAAAATACGTCTTAAAAATTCTGAAACAGGTCAGACCTTAATTGCAACACTTGAAAATGATTCATTGGATCAAAAGATTTTAAATCTTATTAAAAATGCTGAGTGGGGCTATACAAAAGTTTATTTAAAAATGAGAACACTAACATTAAATGGAAAATATAAAGATTCAGTGATAGTTGGTGCTACTAATTCTAAAGAAATTTAAGTGGCTTCTCTTTAAATTTTTAAAACATGTATTTCTTTGGGTTAATGAGGTTTTCTATTTTTTAAAGTTAATAAAGACTGGGTAAAATTATAATATTTATCCCTGAAGTAATTGTTATAAAAATAATCAAAATATCATTTGATTATTTTTATAACTATATTTTTTTATTTTAAAGGGGGATTCCTCAACCCATCAATAAAATCAGACCAGTCCTGCATCATCTTAACCCGATAGTCTAAGTGCTGTGCATGGTTATAAGCCTGAGAAACGGCATTACCAACCCGATGTGCCAATTGAATTTCAATGGCATCATGCATATAGCCTTGCTCATGTAAGGTCGTAGATGCAAGTCCACGGAAGCCATGTCCAGTCATTTTACCGTTATAACCCATCGTACGAATTGCGCATAAAAGGGCATTACTGCTGATTGGCTTGGCTGTGCTGTAGTTATAGAAAACGTACTGTTTTATGCCCGTAATTGGTTGAATTCTTTCTAATATCTCTAAAGCCTGTGTTGATAAAGGCACTATATGAGGCATAGCCATTTTCATTTTGTGTGCTGGAATTCTCCATAAACGATTCTCATAATCAATCTCATTCCACTCCATCATTCTCAGCTCTGCTGTTCTAACAAAAGTCAGAGTCATGAGCTGTAAGGCGGATCGAATGATAAGATTGCCGTGGTAGCGATCCATACGTTCAAGAAAAGCAGGAAATTCAGAAATGTCCAGACGAGCCATATTTTTTACTTTGCGTGGCTTGAGTGCTTCGCCTAAGTGTGGGGTAGGATCGTTCTCAATGATGCCTTTACGAATCGCAAAGCGGAAGATACGCCCAGCTAAAGGAATTGAGCGTTTCGCCATTTCCAGTGCACCACGCTCTTCAATTTTTTTGGCGCAAGCGAGCACATCTTTACCCTTAATTTGGTCAATAGGCATATTACCTAGGACAGGGAAAAGGTCTTTTTCAAATACCGATAAATCACGTAAATAAGTTGTCTCTTTAATGGCTGCTTTACGGTCTTGCATCCATTCCATCGCAAGTGCTCTGAAAAGTGTGCTTTCATCTATCTGCAATTTTTTTTGTTTCTTCGCTTCGTTGGGATTAATTCCATCTTTTAACTTTAAGCGAGCTTCATCGCGGATTCTTCTTGCTTGAGCAAGTGTGGTGTCTGGATATGTACCAATACTGAAAATATTTTCTTTGCTCTGAAAGCGAAATTTCATACGCCAATGCATACCACCTGACGGTGTGACTTCCAGATACATACCTTTTTCATCAGAATATTTGGTCTTTTTTTCTAATGGTTTGATCTTTCTGACCTGAGCATCTGTAAGCATTGCAACGCTTCCCGTAGAAATTTGGGGGTATAAAAATAGGGGTAATTTATTATACCCCCATTTATACCCCCAACTATCTCAGGATTCAATAGGGTTAATTGGAAAACATAAGGCAATAAAAAAAGCCTAAATCCTTTAGATTTAAGCTTTTAAGACTCCATGAGATATCATGGAAAGTAAACTTGGCGGTGAGAGAGGGATTCGAACCCTCGATACGCGCAAACGTATACACACTTTCCAGGCGTGCTCCTTCAGCCACTCGGACACCTCACCAAGGTGTGCGATAGTAACGAAAAAAATGCACGCTGCCAAGTTGTAGTCGAACAGATTTGCAGAAAAACTTTTTGGCTAGTGATAATATTGCGCCATATAACGTTCTATTTTGAAGACGACATAATATGCAAAGTACTGCAAAAAAAGCCGCTTTGCCCGCGATGACGCTGGCAGCATTAGGGGTGGTATTTGGAGACATTGGAACCAGTCCCCTCTATGCGATACGGCAATGCTTTGTCACAGGACATGTTGATATCAGCGAAGGATCGATCTTAGGTATTCTTTCCCTGATCTTCTGGTGTATGAACCTGACCATCAGTTTTAAATATGTGTCGATGATCATGCGCGCAGACAACAACGGCGAAGGCGGGATCATGTCCTTGCTTGCACTGAACCTGCGCTCGACCGTTTTTAGCAACAAAAATAAAATCTTCCTGATTGCATTGGGTTTTATCGGTGCATCGCTATTCTTTGGTGACGGGATCATTACCCCTGCCATTTCTGTACTGTCAGCGATTGAAGGTCTGAGTCTGGTGACGCCTGCTTTAGATCGTTGGTTGGTGCCGATTGCTTTAGGCATCCTGACTGCACTGTTTATGGTACAACGGCATGGTACCGCCACCATGGGCAAATTCTTTGGGCCAATTACCTTATTATGGTTTGCGTCCATTGGTCTGATTGGGCTATGGAGCATCATTCAAACCCCATATGTGTTGATGATGATTAACCCTTATTGGGCATTCCATTTTGTCTTTGATCAACCAACAGTTGCCTTTATCACCATGGGCGCAGTGATTCTGACCATGACTGGTGGTGAAGCACTGTATGCCGATATGGGCCATTTTGGGCGCGTGCCGATTAAACTGGCCTGGTTCTGTGTGGTTCTTCCTTGCTTATTACTGAATTATGCAGGGCAAGGGGCATTGCTGTTACGTGATGCCAAAGCCATTGAAAACCCGTTCTATTTACTGGTTCCTGATTGGGCTTTATTCCCAATGATCGGTTTGGCAACAGCCGCAGCCGTGATTGCATCTCAAGCGGTGATTACGGGCGTATTCTCGATGGCAAACCAAGCTATTCAGTTACGTTATTTGCCGCGCCTAACCGTACACCACACTTCAGATGTGGAACAAGGTCAGATCTATCTGCCTTTCATCAACTGGGTGCTCTTCATCTCGGTGGTGATCCTGATTTTACTGTTTGAAAGCAGTGCGGAATTGGCCAGTGCTTATGGTGTAGCCGTGACCATGACCATGCTCTGCGGTACGATTTTGATCTCGACTTTGGCTTATGGGGTTTGGCGTTGGCCAGTATGGAAAGTGGCATTATTTGCGGTGCCGTTCCTTGCAATCGATTTAGTTTTCGTTGCTTCAACCTCATTAAAAATCCTGTCAGGCGGCTGGGTGCCAATCTTGATCGGTGTGGCCGTGTTTACCATCTTGATGACATGGAAACGTGGTCGTGAAATTGTCTACAACCGCATGGAAACCAATGCCTTACCGATTGAATTATTTATCCAGAGTATTGGGATGAGCAAAGAAACCCATTTTGTACCGGGTGAGGCGATTTTCCTGACGGGTACGCCAAACATTGTGCCGCATGCGATGTTGCATAACATCAAACACAATAAGGTGCTGCATGAGCGTAATGTGATGGTGACGGTCTATACTCAAGATATTCCGTATGTGACTGATGAAGATCGCCTGAAAGTTGAAAAACTGGATGAGCATTTTTATCGCATCTATGTGTATTATGGTTTTAAAGATCAGCCGAATATTCCAGTTGCTTTGGCGCAAGCCTATCAAGCAATGGATTTTGAGTTTGACATGATGCAAATGAGTTTCTTTATTTCGCGTGACCGTATCGTGCATACCGTGGGGGATGGCATGTCGCCGTGGCGTGAAAAACTGTTTATCTCGATGCAGCGTAATACCAGCCCGGTCAGTGACTTTTATCAGATTCCGACCAACCGTGTGGTGGAACTGGGTAGCCAGATTGAAATTTAAATAAAAACAGATCAAAAGGCACTTTCGGGTGCCTTTTTTATTGTCTGTTGCCTGAGTGTACAGATTTGCGACATAAAGTGTCGCTCTGGGCTGAAACTCAATGTACACAGGGCTTTTGAGTTGTTAAGCTGCGCGTTCATATTGATTTTGATGTAGTTATGGCAAAGAAACCAACCCGAAAGAGTAAAAGCCCATTTGCATTTTTGAGCCAACATGTTGGAAAGATGATGTTGGCATTGGTCGCAACAGGCAGTTTTGCGATCGCATTTGGCAGTGAAAAAATTTCGAAGTTGATGCCATTTCAATCTAGTAATAGCGCATGTTTAAAACAGTTTTATCGTGACGTTCCACCGTTATTGAGCAGAGACAGCCTGAAAAAAGACAGCTATGCACTGTGTTTTAATGATTTTAGTGTGATGTATTCTGGTCTTTCCAAAACACCATTATGGTCAGCAGAGTATCTGACCCCTGAACGTCTTAGTGTCAAAATTAAACGTGAAGACAATTTCCATGAAGAAACACGGGTGAAGCTGCAACATCGTGCTTTATTATCGGATTATCGTGGTTCGGGCTACGACCGTGGTCATATGGCACCGAATGGCGATATGAGTAATACCGCATCACAATATGACAGCTTTTCTTTAGCCAATATGGTGCCACAAGCACCGAAAAACAATCAGGAAGTCTGGCGCAAATTAGAAGAAGCGGTGCGTTCGATGGTGACCAAACAGCATAAAGATGCCTACGTCCTGACAGGTCCTGTATTTGAAGGCAAACGCCTGAAAACCATTGGTCAAGGGGTGATTGTCCCGACAGCGGTCTATAAAGCGGTATATTTACCCAAGCAGGGCATTATTGGTGCCTATTACGCGCCAAACAATAATTCTTTAAAGGTCGAAGTGGTCAGTGTTTGCTATCTCGAAGAAAAACTGGGCATCAACCTATTTCCACAACTGACTGAGCAGCAAAAGCGTAATGTGTACCAGCTGCCAGTATCTGCGCAGCAAGTGAAGCCGAACAAAGACATTAGCTATTTGCATTGGGATGGGCGAAGTCAATGTGCGGAAGAAGCCAAGACCGATGCCATTCAAGCGCAGCAGCGTGAATTTAGCTCACAGCCAACCGAGGCACCTGACAGTAAATTCCCGCAAATTGATGAAGAGACCAAACAAGCCTTGATCAACCAGCTGGTGAATGCCTTGGTGCAGTATTTTTTACAAATGTTGAGATAATGTAGAACATCTTGCAATGTCCGCGTGCTTGGCTCATGTTGTGGGATAGACAAGAACAATGAGAGAAAAACATGTTTAAACCGTTTGAACAGGGCGATGAGTCGTCTGCGATCTATGATCTGACCTTAGAAAATCAGGTCGATTGTGTCAGTCTCTATGGTAATTTGCAGATTACCAAAGATCAGGCCGGTCTAAAAACTGCGAAGGCACTGCAAAATTTTATCAATGATGTGGTTACTGCATTAGAGCAGCAAGATTTGCCTGAACAGATTGAACGTCAGCCTGAACAGGATATTGAAAATCCTTTTCTATAAATAAAAAAAAACAGCCGTTACAGGCTGTTTTTTTATGGGCTGTTTCGAGCTTAGTCTTTCTCGCTACTCACCACTTTATAGATCACCGCACCAATGATGGCACCGATAATTGGCGCAACCCAGAACAACCAAAGTTGACCGAGAGCAGCGGTTTCAGCAAAGAAAGCCACACCTGTACTACGCGCAGGGTTGACCGAGGTATTGGTCACAGGAATACTGATCAAATGGATCACCGTGAGCGTCAAACCAATCGCGATTGGGGCAAAGCCAGCAGGTGCATTTTTATGCGTAGATAATAAGATAATGATTAAGAATACCGCGGTCAGTACCACTTCAATCAGGAACGCAGATGCAATAGAGAAATGGTTTGGAGAGAGTTCGCCATAACCGTTGGTTGCAAAACCTCCTGTGCCTGCGAAGCCAGCTTGACCTTGTACAATAATGTACAGCACGAATGCTGCAAAAGTTGCACCAATGACTTGAGAAATAATATATGGAACCAAGTCTTTGGCATCTAAACGCCCACCGACCCATAAACCGACACTGACAGCTGGGTTAAAATGTGCTCCAGAAATATGACCGAATGCATAAGCACCGGTTAAAACAGTTAAACCAAACGCAAATGCAACACCTAAGAAACCAATCCCAAGTTCTGGAAATGCAGCTGCAAGTACAGCACTACCACAACCACCGAAAACAAGCCAAAAGGTTCCGAGAAACTCTGCTAAATATTTGTTCATTGTTATCACCACACCAATTCTAAAAAAATAAAAAAGCAAGCATCCAAAATTTATTATGGATATGTTTAACCCTTGTGAAAAAATTGTGAACTAATTCACATAGGTATATAGGCTCTTATATAAAACGTGCAATCAAATCGATCAGTTGCGAAACCGTTAGTTCTTAAGTTGTTTTATTAAGAATTGTAAGTTGTGTTGTTGTTTCGCCACTGTTGCGGGGTTTGTCCCGTCCAAATCTTGAAAGCACGTTGAAAAGCACTCTGTTCAGAATAACAGAGCAGTAGCGCAATTTCTTGCAAACTCAGATGAGGATCTTTCAAATATTCAGTCGCCAGCATAAAGCGTACTTGCTGTACCCGTTCCTGAAAGGTGCTGTGTTGTTGCTGTAAATGACGCTGTAACTGACGCACGGACAGGCCGAGTTTTTCAGCGATAAAATCGAGTTGATATTGGTTTTTTTGTAGTCCAGTCAAAATCGCATGTTGCAGGCGTTGATCCAGTTGGGTGGAATTCGGCAGCTTGTCCAGCAAGGCATGGGCTTGCTGTAAGAGCAGTTGTTGTAAGGTATGATCGCCTGTACGTAAGGGTTTAAACGCCTCACTGACTGGGATCAATAATTGGGTTTTCGGCTGTTCAAAACGAACTTTACAGTGGAAATATTGTTCATAGACGCTCATGTTTTTAGGCGCGGCATTCACAAAATGGACTTCATGTAGATGAATTCGGTCACCTGACATAAACAGTTTAAGAAACTGCACCATTAGTGCAATTGCAATTTCATCGGTCAATTGGGTCGGATGTGGTTCAGGTGCTTCCCAACGGATAGAGCCATAGGGATGACTAAACTCGACCACCAGCGGGCTGCCATCATAAATCAGGCGATGAAAATCATGATAACGCGCCAAAGCTTCACCGAGATTTTCACAGGACAGGGCCAGATAGGCAATGATCCCCAAATGTTTGGGTTGTACATATTCTGCGATTTCTAGGCCTAAACCAACTTTTGGATGGTGCTGATTCAGGTTTTCGAGCAGGTCACGCCAGATCACATAATCAAAGCGTTCCTGATTCTGAACCTGTTGTAATTGTTCAGGAATCGCAATGTTTTTTGCCTCGCAATAGGCTTTTAATAAATGCCCCAACCCCCCAAAAACAGAGCCAGTATAGTTCTTGAGTTGAGACATCCTGTCCACTCCTGATATTGTCGTGTTTTGTCAATATAAATATATCGTATCGTCAATACTTCGCCTACAAAAATTTATATCTTGAATAAAAATAAGGAAACATTGGGAGAAAACCATGATCAAGGGTTTTATTGCAGGTTTGGCAGTTGCCAATGCATTTGAATGGTTTGCACATAAATATATTTTGCACGGGGTACATCGCTCTGGGCAGCCACGTTATAGCCCTGTGCCAAAGAGCATGGAGTCGCATTGGGCGCATCATCGGGAAGTACGTAAACAGCAGTTTTCGGATGATTGCTATGTGGAAGGGGTCGAGCATTGGCGGACCCGTAATGAAATCATGTCATTGGCGGTGGTGGCAGGGGTAGCCAGTGTGGCGTTTTATCCTTTCTCGAAAGGCATGTCCTTGGCGGCGCTGTATAGTGCAGGCAATTATTATTATGTACATCGTCGTGCGCATCTGGAACCTGATTGGGCCAAACGCACCATTCCTTGGCATTATGATCATCATATGAACTCCAATCAGGATGCCAACTGGTGTGTAACCCGTCCATGGTTTGATTATGTGATGGGGACGCGTGTGGTATCTTCTGCAGATCTCAAAGAGGCCAATCCACTGGGTATCCCACTGCCAGCAGTGTTGTCTAAAGCACTGGCCCAAGCGGTGGAAGCCGTTTTTCCAGTAAAATGGGTAGAACAAAAGCCAAAATTGGTCGAGGCGCCGAGCGTGACAACACCGCCGACGGAAGCACAAGAATCAGTCGCCTGAATTTAAGGAGCAATAATCGAGGGAAGCCTTGTTTTTATTGACGCATCCTCATGGCAAAAAAGCTCATGTCGTAAATTGTCAATAAAATTGGTTTTTGATGTCAATATCTTTGTGCATTTTCTCGCTAATTTAGCTCAAGCATTTTAAGTGCTCAGAATTTGTTCAAATTGACCGTGTGATGTTTACCCTCTAGCGTTGTATAACGCAGTTTCCATACCTTGCTCAGCAAGGTATTTTTTTGTCTGCATCAAGCAATGTTCGAATAAAAAAACCTCTCCAGTGAGAGGCTTTTGATGGTTCATTTTATTAAAGACGCATTTCAATGCCTTGTGCAGCCAGATATTGTTTCGCTTCTGGAATGGTATGTTGACCAAAGTGGAAAATAGATGCTGCCAATACCGCATCTGCGCCACCTTTTAAGATGCCATCCGCCAAATGCTGTAAATTTCCGACACCGCCTGAGGCAATAGTTGGAATATTGACGCGATCGTTGATCTGACGCATTAAGGCAAGGTCATAGCCCGCTTTGGTACCATCGGCATCCATACTGGTAATCAGCAACTCACCTGCACCGAAGTCGGCCATTTTTACTGCCCATTCAATCGCATCGATGCCTGTTGGTTTACGACCACCGTGAGTAAAAATTTCCCACTTGTCTTCGCCCGTTTTTTTGGCATCAATCGCCACGACGATACATTGTGCACCAAAACGTTGTGAAGCTTCCTGCACAAACTCTGGGGTAAACACCGCTGCCGAGTTGATACTGACTTTATCGGCACCAGCATTGAGTAACAAACGGATATCTTCAACTTTACGGACACCACCACCGACGGTTAATGGCACGAAAACGCTTTCTGCCATACGTTCTACTGTGCGATATGTGGTGTCGCGTCCATGATGGGTAGCAGTAATATCTAAAAAGGTAATTTCATCGGCACCTTGTTCGTTATATCGACGCGCCACTTCGACAGGGTCGCCTGCGTCACGAATATCAAGGAATTGAACGCCTTTGACGACTCGACCATTATCAACATCTAAGCAAGGGATAATACGTTTTGCGAGCATAAAATTTTCCAAAAAATCGCCAATAAAGAAAGGGGTGCTACACCTTCATGGAGGGAACAGGTATTCTATCAAACTTCACAGCTATTTTTTGCAGGTTTTCCATGTCGGTTTATACCCCGTTGAGTTTAGAAGAAGTTCAAGCCTTTGCTGAGCCTTATGGTTTAGCGGTGATTGACCTGATTCCAATCCAAGGCGGTATTCAAAACACCAATTATTTTTTGGTGGATCAATCACAGAAACACTATGTTTTAACGGTTTTTGAAGAATTAGATGCTGCAGGTGCAGGTGAACTGGTACCTGTACTGGATTGTTTGGGTCAGGCAGGTGTGCCTGTGGCGGTGCCGTTAAAGCATAGTGCTCAGGCCATTCATACTATTGCCGATAAGCCTGCGCAAATTGCGCCACGCTTGATGGGTGAGCATCCTGAAGATGCCAGCCTTGTTCAAATTCAGGCGATTGCACAGGCGCAGGCAAAATTGCATTTGGCTTTGCAGGACTTTCCTTTAGAACGTGATTTTAATCGTAATCACCAGTACTGGTCAGAGGTTGCAACCCAGCTCAAGCCGCAAATGAATGCGCAAGATCAGGCGCTATTGGCACAGGTGTTCCAGCAGTTTGCACAGATCACGCAACAGCATCCTGATCGTCCGACGGGTTTTATTCATTCGGATCTATTTCGGGATAACACGCTGTTTGAAGGCGATCAATTGCAAGGTATTCTTGATTTTTATGAATTAAATCAGGATGAATGGTTGTTTGATATTGCGATCAGTATCAATGACTTCTGTACGGCCTATCCGCAAGCCCATTTAGATCAAGCCAAGGCAGATGCTTTTCTCTCGGCTTATCAACGCATTCGTCAGCTCACCGCTGATGAGCTGGCTTGTTTAAACATTTTCTTGGCGATGGCGGCGTGCCGTTTCTGGAGCATGCGTTTACAAGTGGCACAGAAAAATGCCGAGCAGGGCCGTACTGGCGATGACATTTTGCAAAAAGATCCGCTGCAAATGCGTATGATGTTGCAAGACCGTTTACAACGAATCACAGTTTAGGAAACAGAGATGCGAGATCAAGGTCGCTTAGTTGAATGGTTTGATGACAAAGGTTATGGTTTTATTCAACCGAATGATGCGCATAAAGACCGTGTTTTTATTCATATTAAAGACTTTGCTCGTACGGGGCCACGACCGCTTGTGGGCTGTGCTGTGGAGTATGTGGTTATTCTGGACGAGCGTGGTCGTTATCGTGCTCAGCAGGCGACTTATCTTAAAGCATCGCAAGTGTTCGAACATAAAGCCAAAGCTGTAAAGCCAACGGCTTCTAAACCTTGGTCAGCGATGCAGATTGCGATAGTGATTTATATCGTCTTTATGGTGATTGCGAGCTTTAGCAAATTACTGCCGCCGTATACCTTATTGTTTGTCAGCTTGATGAATGTATTGAGTTATTGGTTGTATGCCCAAGACAAAGAGGCGGCACAATTGGGCAATCGGCGTATTCCTGAACAAACTTTGCATATCGTGGATTCTTTGGGAGGATGGTGTGGGGGTTGGCTTGCGCAGCAAAAACTGAGACATAAAACACAAAAACAACCGTTTGGTAAGATTTATTTCTGTACCATAGTCTTCCATATATTGTTGATATGTTGGCTAATTTCTCCGCTCAATGTGTTCTATTGACGGAGTTTGGAGATAAATAAAAATGAATTATTCCGTTGATCAAGATCCAAACCGTACGTTAACGTTAGTGTTGTATGTGCTTTATATCATTGCGATTTTTACCGGTGGTCTATTGGCGATCATTGCCTTGATCATCAACTATGTCAAACGCAGTGACGTACAAGGTTCAATTTTTGAAAGTCACTTTACTTGGCAAATCCGCACCTTCTGGTGGTATTTGGCTTGGAATATCATTGCCTTTATTCCGTTCTCGTTCCTGTTCTTGACAGGGGACAATGAGACTGCCTTTGCTGGTGTGGCGATTTCTGCAACCACTTTCGCCTTTGCCGTGATTTTTGGGGCATGGGTATGGATTGTGTATCGTGCCATCCGTGGCTTGATTGCCTTAAATGACAATAAACCGATGTATCAAGACTAACATCGATCAGCACTCGCTTGGGGCAGTAAAGCACTAAGCGAGTTCTGGATGATTGACGGCTTTCGTTGTTGAAAGAGAGCGATAGCCTGCCCCACGGTGTGGTTCTGTCAGTAGCGGACCTTGACCAAACAGTTTCTCACGTAGTGTTCCTGCAGCATACTCAGTTGCATAGACACCGCGTTGTTGCAACTCAGGCACCAAATATTCCACCACATCTTCAAAGCTTTGATGCGCCAAAATATAGGCCAAGTTAAAGCCATCAATATCGGTTTCTTCCGCCCATGCTTGCAGTTGATCGGCCACAGTTGCAGCCGAGCCGACCAGTATCGGACCATTGCCACCGATACTAATAAATTTGGCGATCTCTTCAATGGTCCAAACTCGATTGGGGTCGGCTTTGACATAAGAATCGAGCATCGATTGAATCGCATCGGTATGAATATATTCAACTTTGTCTTCGGCATGGAATTGCGAAAAATCGACACCCGACCAGCCCGAGGCTAAAGTGAGTCCACCGTGATAACTGGCATAGCTCTGATAGTCTTTAAATTTTGCTTGGGCCTTGGCATCGCTTTCATCCACCACAATCGACAGCATGGTGTAGATCAAAACCGAATGGGGATCTTTGCCTTGTTCAACTAGGTTGGAGCGAATGCCTTGTACCAGTTTTTTCACGGCAGCTTTAGTGGGGGCAGAAATAAACACACATTCGGCATTTTGACTGGCAAATAACTGGCCGCGACTAGAGGCACCTGCTTGATAGAGTACAGGGGTGCGTTGCGGTGACGGTTCGCAAATATGAATGCCGGGAACGCTAAAATACTGACCTTGATGATTGATCGGATGGACTTTACGATGGTCTGCAAAAATACCGCGCTCTTTATCACGCAACACCGCATCTTGTTCCCAAGAGCCTTCCCAAAGCTTATAGAGAACCTCTAAATATTCATCGGCGATGTCATAACGTTGATCATGGCTGACTTGGGTTTTAAGCCCTAAGTTTTTTGAACCACTTTCAAGGTAGGAAGTGACAATATTCCAGCCGATACGACCTTTGGTCAGATGATCCAAGGTACTCATGCGCCGTGCAAAAGGATATGGGTGTTCAAAAGAAATCGAGGTGGTGAGGCCGAAGCCCAAATGTTGGGTCACGGCTGCCATAGCAGGCACGATTTGCAAAGGATCATTGACCGGAACTTGCACAGCACCTGTGAGCGCATGTTCAGCGGATTGATGGTAAACATCATAAATGCCTAAAACATCTGCTATAAACACACCATCAAACTTGCCACGCTCTAAGATTTTGGCCAAATCGGTCCAATACTCAAGATCTTTATATTCAGTTGAGCGATCCAAAGGGTGACGCCACAATCCAGGTGATTGATGTGCAATACAGTTCATTTCAAAGGCATTAAATCTAATTTTCTTGGTCATTGGTCTTTACTAAATTAAATCTTTTTATTGATGTTAATTAAAAAAGATCGAATTGATTAATCATAAAAAAATCAATGTTTATCATGAATATTTTGGATTGCATGCCGATCTTTTATTTTTGTGGTTATTTCCAATTAAATTCAAAAGGTTGTTTTTGTATAAAAGTGAGGGCGCTCTGGTGGAGGGGAGTTCTATAAATGTTATTTATCTATTGATTTTAAATGAATATTTTTAAAAATAAGTGGCAGATGAAGGTTATTTAAAATAAAAAGATTTGTTTCTAAATTTAACTTATAAATAGGCAATAAAAATAGTGCTAGTTTATTTTTATAACTGAAAAATGAGTATTTATAATGACCTCAAAAATAGAAATAAAACTGGAAGATGCACAGAGTATTCCACAAGATTTTTACTTGAATAATACGCCAGCACATGTGATTGCTTCTGATCAAGAAGCGATTGCTGTGGCGCATCGGGTAGCGGCTGCTTTTGCCAAAGATGCGGCAAAGCGTGACCATGAACGCAAGCTGCCCTTGCAAGAAATCCAGCAATATTCAGCCTCTGGTCTGTGGGGCATCAATATTCCGAAACAGTTCGGGGGTGCAGGGGTGAGTTATAAAACTCTTGCTGAGGTGGTGACCATTATTTCCAGTGCAGATTCATCTTTAGGGCAAATTGCCCAAAATCATTGGGCCTTCTTAGAACATATCCGTTTGGATGCCTCACTAGAACAGCAGCAATTCTTCTTTACACAAGTGCTGCAAGGTAAGCGCTTAGGCAATGCATTTTCTGAGAAAAACTCGAAAACCGTGGCAGATCTGACCACCAAAATCGAATTTCATGATAATTATGCGGTGATTAATGGTCAGAAATTCTTTGCCACGGGGGCTTTATTGGCCCACTGGATTCCTGTGGTTGCGGTCAGTGATGATGGCAAAGTATTTGCTGCACTGGTGCCGCAACATACGTCTGGATTGACCATCGTGAATGACTGGAGCAGTTTTGGTCAGCGCACCACCGCCAGTGGCAGCGTGCAGCTGGATCAGGTGCGAGTCGATTTAAAATATGTGGTGCCGATTTATCAGGCTTTTGAACGCCCCACCGCAGCAGGTGCCATTTCGCAAATTATTCAATCTGCTGTGGATGCGGGGATTGCACGCGGGGCCATTGAAGAAACCATTCGCTATGTGCGCGAGCATGCCCGCCCTTGGATTGACTCAGGTGTGGAACATGCCAGCCAAGACCCTTATACCATTAGCAATATCGGTGAATTGAAAATTAAACTGCGTGCAGCAGAGGCGGTTTTAGCCTTGGCAGGCGAAGCCATTGATCGTGCTTTAGCAGATCCGACTGAAGACACTGTAGCCGAAGCGACCTTACTGACGGCTGAATCGAAAGTGCTGACCACTGAAATTGCATTGTTGGCGGCCAATAAATTATTTGAGCTGTCTGGTACCCGTTCCACCTTATCGGAGTTGAATCTGGATCGGCATTGGCGTAATGCACGAACCCATACCCTACATGATCCCGTACGTTGGAAGTTTAATCTGGTGGGGAATTATTATTTAAATGGTGTGGCGCTGCCACGTCACGCCTGGAGCTAAGAGGGCAATATTATGACAAGTCAAAGTAATCAAAATCTTGCCTTGGGTGCACATTATGAACAGGTGGCGGCGAAGTTCCGTCCGATTTTTCAGCGCATTGCAGCAGGTGCTTTAGCACGGGAAAAAAACCGAACATTGCCCTATGAACCGATTCAATGGTTAAAACAGGCAGGCTTTGGTGCGGTACGAGTGCCAGTTGCTTTTGGTGGTGATGGGGTTTCGCAAAAGCAACTGTTCCAGTTATTAATTGAACTAGCTCAGGCCGACTCCAATGTAGTGCAGGCCTTACGCGGTCATTTTGCCTTTGTCGAAGACCGTTTAAATGCTCAGAAAACTGAAGCTCAGACTTTATGGTTTGAGCGCTTTGTCCGTGGTGAAATCGTGGGGAATGCATGGACCGAAATTGGTCAAGTCGAAATCGGGGATGTGGCGACTCGTGTCACGGCAGCGCAAGATGGCATGCTCCGTATCAATGGTCAGAAGTATTATTCTACAGGTACGATTTTTGCGGATTGGATTGATCTGTTCGCTTTGGATGAAACCACTCATCAGCATGTGATTGCTGCAGTCTCTACTCAAGCTGAAGGCATTGATGTTGTGGATGATTGGGATGGCTTTGGGCAAAAAACTACGGGCAGCGGTACACTGAGCTTAAACAATGTAGAGATTGCTCGAGATCATATTCTGGTGTTTGAAAACCGCTTTAAATACCAAACTGCCTTTTATCAAGTGGTTCATCTAGCCACTCTGGCGGGTATTGCGCAAAGTGCAGTACAGAACTTTAAGCAGGAAGTGCGTCAACGAACCCGAATCTATAGTCATGGCAATGCCAGTTTGGTCCGTGACGATGCTCAAATCCTGCAAGTGATTGGTAAAGCTTCTGCACAGGCTTATGCGGCGCAAACTATTGCACTTAACACTGCGGAAGCCTTAGATGCAGCATATTTACAGCATTTTCAGAATGATCAACAGCTGGAGTTAGCGGCCAATGAGCATGCTGAATTAGTATCGGCGCAAGGTCAGGTGGTGATTGCGGAATTGGTACTCAATTTGAGCACTGAGCTGTTTAATGCCTTGGGGGCATCGGCCAGTAGCACCGACAAGCAATTAGACCGTTTTTGGCGCAATGCGCGTGTGATCGCTTCACACAATCCATTGGTGTATAAACAGAAAGTGATTGGAGACTGGGAAGTGAATCAGGCACCTTTGCCTTATGTCTGGCAGATTGGCAATAGTCCTGTTGCGGCGAATCAAAAACAAGTCCCGGTTTAGTGATCAGCGCACAGTAGTGGTATTGAATGAAAACTATTGTGCGTTTTCCGATATTTATTTATTTATTTTCTGGCAGTTGTTGCTTCGCAAAGAATTTAAATTTTAATTCGCTGACGAATACGCCCAGTACCACCAACAATCCTCCAAATAAGGCCAATAAGGGTAAACGTTCCCCCGCAATACGCCCGATGACACCTGCCCAAACCGGTTCACCCGCATAAATAATCGCAGCACGGGTTGGATCGACCATACGCTGTGCCCAGTTCATCACAAACTGAATTAACGCACTGGCTAAGCCTAATGCCACGGCAATAATCAGCAATTCCCATGAAAAATCAGGGATACGGTGTTCACCTACCAAAGGCATACTGGCAAATGAAAGCAATGAGGCCACGGCCAACTGAATCACCGTGACCCGTCTTAGATTGACTTTCCCCGCGAAATAACCAATCAGGATAATTTCGAGTGCAATCACAAAAGCACAAATCAGTGTCAGTACTTGACCATAACTAAAGTTAATACTGGAAAAGCCATTACCTGTTAACAAGATTAAACCGGTAAAGGCCAGTGCCGTGCCGACCCAAGTCATCATAGACGGCATCTTTTGGAAGATCACCCACATTAAAATGGGCACTAAGGGCACGTACAGCGCAGTGAGAAAGGCGGATTCGCTACTCAGAATGCTTTGTAGGCCAATGGTTTGAGTGCCATAGCCAATCGCAATTACAATCCCGATGGCGGTACCTGCCAAGCTCTCTTTTAGGGTTAGGCCACGCATGGATTTAATCGAGATTAGAAAGATTGCCAAAGCCGCGACTGCAAAACGACAGCCGACAAAAAACATCGGACTACTAAAATTCAGGGCATATTGGACGGCTAAAAAAGTGCCACCCCAAATCATGGTAATCAAAATAAGTGCGAGTTGTGCGGCTTTAGGAGATTGAGATAAAGCGGTCAATGTAGCCATCCTTGTGAGTAAAGTGCAATATACTGCACATATTGCATTGCTTATTGGTTTTGTGCAATATATTGCGCATGTTTTTTATTTTCTCTGTGGGAATGAATGAGTCATTCAGAGACCGTATTGCAATATGTTGGGCAGAATATTCGTCTTTTTCGTACGGAACGTCAGCTCAGCCAGCAAGATTTAGCAGATCGAGCGGGTGTGAGTCGCCGTACCATAGCCGCTCTGGAAACCGGTCAAGTCAATATTAGTCTGGCTAAGCTTGATGCAATTGCGATTGCATTAGCCGTCGACTTTAAAAAGTTGGTCAGCCCATCTGAGCTGAGTGAATCTGCCGTTGTTAACACCTTGGCTTGGCAAGGTCAACAAGCTGAAAGCCATGCCACACTTTTGGCAGCGGTGCCGACTCGAACACAGGCTGAATTATGGACATGGTCGCTGGCTGTGGGTGAGGTCTATCAGGCTGAGCCAGATCAAAAAGGTTGGCAGGAGTTGATTTATGTGGTGGAGGGAGAGTTGACGATTTCGTTTGAACATGAAAATCGTGTGCTTCAGGCTGGCGAGTCGACTTTATTTGAGAGCTCTATTCAGTATTGTTATGCCAACCGTTCGAAACAGCCTTTAAAATTTATTCGCAATGTACTGTATTAAGGCAAAGAAGTTACCCGTGTAGGTAACTTCATAGACCAAACTGCTTAGAGGCGGTCTTCATCCAGCAATAATTGTGCTTCACGTAGGTTCAATGTGCCTTCATAGATAGCACGACCAGTAATGGCACCTAAAATACCTTTTTTGCCTTTTAAATGACGTACATCATCTAGATTGGTGACGCCGCCAGAAGCAATCACAGGCAGACCTGAATAGTTGGCCAGGTTCACGGTTTGTTCCACGTTCACACCTTGCATCATGCCGTCACGTGCAATATCGGTATACACGATGCTGGAGACACCTGCATCTGCAAAACGTTTGGCAAGGTCAGTGGCTTTTACATCAGTAACATTGGCCCAACCATCGGTTGCCACCATGCCATTGATGGCATCAATACCAACAATGATATGGCCTGCGAAGCGTTTACATGCTTCTTCAACAAACTCAGGCTCTTTCACCGCCTTGGTTCCGATAATCACGAAAGAAACGCCTGCTTCCAAATAGTGTTCGATGGTTTCAAGCGAACGGATACCACCCCCAATCTGAATTGGAAGTTCAGGTTGTGCACGTGCAATTGCTTCGACCACGGGTTTGTGAATTGGCGTACCTGCGAAAGCACCATTTAAATCGACTAAATGTAAACGACGTGCGCCTTCATCCACCCAATGCTGTGCAGTTGCTACAGGGTCTTCAGAGAAAACGGTATCGTCCTCCATACGTCCTTGCTTCAAACGGACACATTTACCATCTTTCAGGTCAATTGCTGGGATGATTAGCATGCTTTCGCTCCTTGCATCATCATAGAGTTTAAATTGGCTACATATTAGCAAAGTATTGATCAATCGCTAAGCCTTGTCTGCTGAACCTGCCAGTATTTGCATGATTTGTTGTTGTAATTGAGGCGTCAGCAATTGTTGCTGATACAGTTGCTCAAAGCACAGTCGCGCAGCGTAGGCATCTGCTGCGGCATAATGGATTTGTTGCGGACTCAGATATTTAAGCGACCAGTTGGATGTACTGATTTTTTTACTCTTGGCGAAATAGCGCTGGAAAAGCAGAGCGATTGCCGTTTGAGTACCGACTTGGCTGCGATAACCAAAACTTGCAAAGCTCTTGGACAGATCAATCATGGCATTGGGATGAATGCCTTTACGACGAAAGATATGAGCATCATTTTTCAACCCAAAACCGACTTTGAGTTGTTGTTCATTTTCGAGAATGGGACGAAGAAAATCCAAAATTTCAGCGCTAACCTGAAACAAATAAGCTTTATGCGGTGTGGCAAGCTGGATCAGGTGAGGGCCTGTCGATTGTTCACCGACTTTAAAGGTGGGTTTAGACTCGGTGTCGAAACCAAAGATCTGGATGGCATCGAGTTCAGCTTGCAGTGCTAGACATTGCTCAAGGGTTTGGATAACCAGAATGTTTTCAGTGGCGAGGTTTGCAAATACAGACAAACTACGGATGTATTCTTTGGTTACGGGGAGGGGGAGGTGTTTGGGGGTATCCATCTGCATTTAAAACCAAGTCATTTATCTGAGCTTAAACGGTTTTATGGAAATGTAAAAGCCAAGTGAGAATACTTGGCTTATTGCCCTGCGAAATATTTATTCGGCATAAGGATGTTGCTGTTCAAATTGCAGTTGCTGACTTTTCTGGATGTAATTTTGGTAAGCAGGAATGGCAGTCGCCGCGAGAATTAACATACTAATTGGAATCAGGATGATGTAGATCCAGGCTAAAACTTTTTCCCAGCCCTGTGTAATACGGGGAGCGCCATAATTATTTGTATTCTCATCTCCTTTTGCACAACTTAAATAAATAAAAAACAAGAAATTCACCAGTGGAATCAGCATTAAAAGTGATAACCATCCTGTTTGATTTCGATCATGTAGGCGACGGATAGAGAAAATAAAACTGTAGTAGAGGACGGCGATATAAATAATGATAAAAACGCCACCTAAGAGGTAGACCAAAATACCTGTAGAAGAATTACTAAACGCAGGCATGAAGAACGCAGCAATAATACCAAGGACCAACATGGAAAGTCCAAGGAGCATATTCCAGCCTAAATAAGAGAGTCTGCCAAAACGCCCATTTGCGCTAAAACCTGAATCATTGGCTTGAAAATTAGCGGTCATTTTAAGTTCCTATATTGATTAATTTTTTAAGGATACGCTGTTTGGTTTTTATTCAAATCGCTTGCATGATAAGCAAAATAGTATTGAAAATAAATAGAAAAGAAGAATTAAAAAAAAATCAAGCCAATATTGATTGGCTTGATTTTGGATCGATGGTTTTGGGTTCTAGTAGAAAGTTAAATCTTCCATTCCACAAAATTCTTTAACAACTGCAAACCAGCGGTATGACTTTTTTCAGGATGGAACTGGGTCGCAAACAAATTGTCTTTGTGAATCGCGGTGCAGAAATTTAGACCATAATCGCAAGTTGCAGCGGTAACAGCTACATCTTTAGGCTCGACATAATAGCTGTGCACAAAATAGAAACGCGCATCTTGCTCAATGTTATTCCACATCGGATGACTTGGATCAAGTTGATGCACTTGGTTCCAGCCCATGTGTGGCACTTTTAAATTCGGAATTTCAGGGAAATGTTTAACCACACCATCGAAAATACCAAGCGCATCAACACCGCCATTTTCTTCCGAGCTTTGCAGGAGGGCTTGCATACCTACACAAATTGCCAGAACAGGCTTGTTGAAGGCTGCCTGACGCACCACCTCATCAATACCTGCTTCACGCATACCTTGCATGCAGTCACGCATTGCGCCTACACCTGGAAACACAATCTTATCAGCTTTGGCAATGAGTTTAGGATCATTGGTCACGTCTACTGTCGCCCCGACATGCTCTAGCGCTTTTGCCGCAGAGTGCAGGTTACCCATGCCATAATCAAGTAAAGCAATCCGGGTCATTACAAACTACCTTTGGTTGAAGCAATGGTGTTTTCTGCTCGTGGATCAATTTCACAGGCCATACGCAATGCACGTGCCAAGGCTTTAAATACACTTTCAATCTGGTGGTGACTGTTTTTGCCTTTTAGGTTATCAATATGCAATGTCATCAGTGCGTGATTGACAAAACCTTGGAAGAACTCTGAAAATAAATCGACATCAAACGTACCGATCCGGGCACGGGTAAATGGAATATCCATGAATAAGCCTGGACGACCAGACAGATCCACCACCACACGAGACAATGCTTCATCTAGCGGTGCATAGAAATGACCATAGCGACGTAAGCCTTTTTTATCGCCCAAAGCTTGTGCAAAGGCTTGTCCCAAGGTAATTCCGCAATCTTCAACGGTGTGATGGTCATCGATTTCCAGATCGCCATCACAATGAATATCGATATCAAATAGACCATGGCGCTTGATTTGATCAATCATATGGTCTAAAAATGGAACTCCAGTGTTGAGTGTGCCTTGACCAGTACCATCGAGATTGAGACGAACTCGAATTTTTGTTTCGTTGGTATTTCTTACCACTTCACTGATACGTTGCGTCATGGACACGTTCCTCAAAAAACGTCAAAAATGATTGAATTAAAAACCGATAGTTTCGCTGTGACGAAAAAGTGACAGCATCATAGTTTGCTCAGGAGGGTTAATCAATGCCTATTACCGTACATGCTTACAGTTCTCTGGAAGATTCAGGGATTCGTACTCAGCTCGAGCGACTTTACGATACCAGCCCAGAGTTTGGCGATGGGCAAGATGCAATGGAACAACTTGAACAAAATCTACAGCAATATACCACAGTTTATACCGCTGAATTTAACACCAAAATTATAGGTGCAATTTGGGCAACAGGACAAGGTGAAAGCCGTGTTTTGGAATATATTGTGGTACATCCTGCCAATCGCGGGCGTGGGGTGGCAGAACGCTTGGTTGAAGAAGTATGCCGTATGGAAGAAGAGCAAGGGGTTAAACAGTTTGAACCGGGTTGTGGGGCCATCCATCGCTGTTTATCGCATATTGGCAAAATCTAAGCCTTAATCGGGTATTACTTGCTCCTTTGCAGCAAAATTAAGCGTTTAAGAGAAAAACCCACAAATTTGCTTGACGGGCTTAGGCAAACATTGTTTAATACGCCCACTTTGGCGTGATAGCTCAGTAGGTAGAGCAACGGATTGAAAATCCGTGTGTCCCCAGTTCGATCCTGGGTCTCGCCACCATAAATTTGTATTTTCAATCCCTGATCCCATCAGGGATTTTTTTTGCCTTAAAATTGATTGCGTGAAAAATGTGCATTCAAATCAAAAGCTCATGATAATTATTGACTATTGCCCTGAGATACGGCTTAATACACCCCATTGGCGTGATAGCTCAGTAGGTAGAGCAACGGATTGAAAATCCGTGTGTCCCCAGTTCGATCCTGGGTCTCGCCACCATATTCAAAAAGCCTCAAACGAAAGTTTGGGGCTTTTTTTATTGCTTCAATATTTTGCTATATTGGGGCCAAGTAGAAGAATTGAAGAATAACATCGCATGAAAGATCTGTTTTCGGCGCAAAGTGAACTTTATCAACAGGCGCGACCGACTTATCCACAATCGCTCATAGACAGCTTAATTAAACAGCTCAAAGGTTTTGACTGTACGTGGGACTGTGGCGCAGGTTCAGGACAATTAACGCGGCTAATTGCACCGTATTTTCAACAGGTGATTGCAACTGACCTGAGCCAGAACCAGCTCGATCAAGCGCCTGCCTTAAGTAATGTTAGCTATTTACAGCAAGCGGCGGAGCAGTGCACTTTTCCAGACCATTATTTTGACTTGATTACCGTTGCGCAGGCGATTCACTGGTTTGACTTTGAAAAATTCTACGCACAAGTGAAACGAACGCTCAAACCAGAAGGCGTGATTGCAGTGATTGGTTATGGCTTATTAGCGCTTGATGACGCGCTTTTGAATGATCGGATACGACAGCTTTATTATCAGACCTTAAACGGCTTCTGGGATACAGAGCGGCGCTATATTGATGAGCATTATCAATCGATTCCATTTCCTTTTGAGGAAGTTTCAATGCCGGCGTTTCAGATTGAATTACGCTGGACAGGACAGCAGTTGTGGGATTATTTAAATACCTGGTCTGCGGTAAAGCATTACCAAGATCAACAGCATGAGAGCCCATTGCTGAGCTTACAGGGGCTGTTACAGCAACAGCAACCCATTGGAGTCACCTTTCCAATTTTGCTCAGAGTCGGGCGCCTAACTACTTCAGGATAGGAAAATAAAAAAGCATGCCGAAGCATGCTTTTTATGAAGAGAGGGGATTATGCCGATTTAGCAATATCCACACGTGCTAACATATGACCTGTTTCTTCAAAGTTGGCATGCCAAGACAGTGCTTCACGTAGAATGTGTGGGGTATGCCCGCCACGTTCACACGCACGGTCAAAGTAATCGTTGAGTGCGCCTTGATACAGTGGATGCACACAGTTATCGATAATCACACGCGCACGTTCACGGGGTGCTAAGCCGCGTAGGTCAGCAAGACCGACTTCAGTCACTAAAATGTCAACATCATGCTCATTGTGGTCAACATGGCTCACCATGGGCACGATCGATGAGATATCACCGCCTTTGGCAATCGATTTGGTCACAAAGATGGCAAGATGTGCATTACGGGCAAAGTCACCTGACCCCCCGATACCATTCATCATTTTGGTACCGCAAACGTGGGTTGAGTTCACGTTGCCATAGATGTCAAACTCAAGTGCAGTATTAATGCCGATAATGCCTAGACGACGCACAATTTCAGGATGGTTTGAAATTTCTTGCGGGCGTAACACCAATTTGTCTTTGTAATTTTCAAGATTGCCAAAAACACGTTCGCCACATTGAGCCGATAAAGTAATAGAGCTACCAGAAGCGAATTTCATCTTACCTGCGTCAATCAATTCAAAGGTACAGTCTTGAAGAACTTCTGAATACATGACCAGATCTTCAAAATTTGAATCTTTCAGGCCAGTAAGCACTGCATTGGCAATTGAGCCAATTCCTGCTTGTAATGGGCCAAGGTTTTTCGCTAAACGACCTGCAGCGACTTCCTGTTCAAAGAACTTGATCAGGTGGTTGGCAATACCCTGAGTCTCGGCATCAGGTGCCGTTACGGTTGAAGGTGAATCAGCTGTATCGTTAAAGACGATACCCACGATTTTTGCTGGATCAATTGGAATCGCTGTTGAGCCAATACGATCATCTACTTGCGTTAAAGGCAACGGGGTACGGGTTGGGCGATAAGTGGGGATGTAAATATCGTGTAAGCCTTCAAAGTTTTCGCTGAGTGAGGTATTGATTTCAACAATGACTTTTTCGGCAAAAATGGCAAAACTCGCTGAGTTACCGACAGAGGTAGTTGGGACGATGTGACCGTCTTCAGTAATCGCAACTGCTTCAATCACGGCCACATCTGGGCGTTTCAATTGTTGATTACGCATTTGTTCAACGGTCTCGGACAAATGCTGGTCAATAAACATTACTTCGCCGTTGTTAATGGCACGACGTAAGGTATTGTCGACTTGGAATGGCATACGACGCGCAAGCACACCTGCTTCCGTCAATTGTTTGTCTAAGTCGTTGCCGAGGCTTGCACCGGTAATTAATGTGATTTTTAACGGATTTTTTTTAGCTTGTTCAACCAAGGCTTGTGGGACTGCTTTGGCTTCGCCCGCACGGGTAAAACCGCTCATACCGACCGTCATATCATTTTTAATAAACTGAGCTGCCTGCTCTGCACTCATCACTTTGTCATGCAGTGCTGCAAGACGAATACGACTTAAAGACATCATCCATTCTCAATATTGCTTTTCATTGGCTATGGATTTTAGCGCTAAAACATGAAAAGTGAATTGAAATAAGGCTAAGGTCTAATACAGCTGCATACGCTTTATTCACCTGCTTTTCAGTTGCTTATTTTCTGTGTGATATTTGCTTGAATTTATACAGGAAAGACACTTTAGGGCAGGGCGTTTGTTTGATTTGAATCAGCAGCAAACCGAATCAAAGCTATCAATCCGGCATTCATTGGATTGCAGACTTTAGTCGAACAGGCATGACAGACGCGGCTGATCAGCTAACTTTAAAAATGCCCCGTTAGGGTTTGCTTGATCTTATCAATCGCATTATTTTGTGGTTCATCGCTAGGCGTCGCAGCATGAATCGGTAGAGAAATTACCACCTCTAGGCCACCTTGATCACGATTACGGATGCTGATCTGCCCCTGATGAATATCTACAATACGTTTCACGATGGCTAGGCCCAGGCCACTGCCTTGAATTGTTCGTGCTGAGTTGCCACGAACAAAAGGTTGCATTAACTCTTCTACCTGATCGGGTGGAATCCCTTCGCCATGATCGGCTACCGTAATCAGAATATGGTCGTCGACATGACTGGCCGATAATTCAATCGGTTCTGCACCATAACGTTTGGCATTATTGACCAGATTGGCAATCAGGCGTTTTAAAGACAAGCTACGTGCAGGAATGATCGGTAACTCTTGTGCTTCAAAACGAATATCCAGTGGTTTGAATTGCACCACCAGTTCTTGCAATAGGGTATTCAGATTGGTCTCTGTGAGTTCTTCATCTGAACCATCACGCATATAGGAAATGAACTGATTCAGAATTGCATCCATATCATCCACATCGTAAATCAGCCCTTCACGGAAAAACTCATCGGGGAGCATTTCAGCAGTTAAACGAATCCGCGTAAGTGGCGTGCGTAAGTCATGCGAGATCCCTGCCAGCATAATCTGACGATCACGTTCGGTTTGCTCTAGCGTATAGACCATGTGGTTAAAGGCTTGGTTCACCTGACGGATTTCGAGTGGACCATGATTGGTATCTAAATAAGGTGCTTTACCTGTCTTACTGTAATTATTGGCCGTATTTTGTAAGCGACGCAAAGGTCGGTTCATTTGACGAACCAAAATTAAAATAATAATGGAAGAGACAATTGGGACACCAAAGAGCCAACCTGCGATCAGCTCAACACTATAGTTGGTATAGGTTTTTAATGGTTCTCGTACCCAGTTACCATTCATTTCCGGGGTTTGAATCCAGATTCGAGGAATCGGTTTAAATTTAAAATAAACAGTAACGTCTTTGACACCAAGTTCGTTAGCTAGCTTCTGTTCAATCTGATTGGTAAACAGTTCTGCGAGGAATTTGTCTTCAACTTTTGGGAATTCGGCTGGATCGGTAATATATTCAATACCAATCCGATTTTTGAGCCACGTGTCGACATCCACTTCATTATCACGATGCAGGATACGGATGTCTGGATTATTGACCAGTTCTAATTCAATCGCCAGATAACGGGCATGTTGCTGCAGTTCTGGAAGATAGAGGGTTCGCCAAAAGAACCACAAGGACATAAAAAGACTAAAGAACACCATGAACAGTACCAAAATGGTGGTACGCATGGCTGCGGAACGTGGTTTGATTTTATCTAAAAAACGTTCCCATTGGGTTCGAGGCCTTTCTGAATAAGCCGCGAAGTCAGTAAATTCTTGTGGATCAATGGGTTCAAGTTTCAACGTTTAATTTCCTAAGCTTATTCTGCGCCATCTGGAACAAAAACGTAGCCTACACCCCAAACGGTTTGGATATAGCGCGCACGAGCAGGGTTATCTTCAATTAAACGACGTAAACGAGAGACTTGGACGTCAATTGAACGCTCCATTGCACCCCATTCACGGCCACGTGCCAAATTCATCAGTTTGTCACGTGTTAACGGTTCACGTGGATGTTGAACCAGAGCTTTCAGAACAGCAAACTCGCCTGTTGTTAGCGTAACCACCTGACCTTCACGGGTCAATGTACGCGTGGATAGGTCTAAAGACCAGGGGCCAAAGCTGACCACTTCAACTTGTTGGCTTGGTGCACCTGGAACTTCACGAACTTGACGACGTAATACTGCACGGATACGAGCCAGCAATTCGTTCGGATTAAACGGTTTTGGTAAGTAATCGTCAGCACCTGCCTCTAAACCTGCAATACGGTCAGAGTCGCTACCGCGAGCGGTGAGCATAATGATTGGTGTATCGATATTGGATTGGCGTAAACGGCGGCAAATGCTTAAACCATCTTCGACGGGAAGCATGAAATCAAGCACAATAAGCGAGAACAGTTCACGTTGCAGTAAACGGTCCATTTGTGTTGCATCATGAGCAGTTTTTACCACGAAACCTTTATCTTCGAGGAAGCGTTGTAAAAGCGTACGCAAGCGCACATCGTCATCGACCACTAAAATGCGTTCGACTCGGTCTGTCTCATGGTGTACGGTTTCCGTCGATTCAGCAGGTACAACTAAACTCATGATGTGCTCCTTTATCGTTTATTGTCATCGTCTTTCAGCAATGCAAAGAAGTATACGATTCATTGCACAGTTTTGGCTATGTTATAAAGCAACAAATATTGCCAATAAAATCAAGAGATAGATACCAAATATATACAGGCAAAATGATGACAATCAACCTATTTATCAATATTTAGGCGAAAAAAACTTGGTATTTTAGAAACATTCAAAGATTTGCATAAAAGATTGAGGACTGAGATTTTTGCGCGCGCTGGGTACTGAATCGACAATTCTGCTAGGCTGAATAAAAGTTAAACAGGATTAAAACACAATATTCAAAAAAACAATGGTGGATTTTATAGCCATGAACTTTATAATCAGTGCTTTTAGACTTAACCCTTGTGGAATCAATCACGATGACTGACTTAGTTCAGCAGTTGGCAAATGAACTTGCCGTACGTCCAAACCAAGTAGAAGCTGCTATTCGTTTAATTGATGAAGGTGCCAGCGTTCCTTTTATTGCACGTTACCGTAAAGAAGTCACGCAAGGCTTAGACGATACGCAATTACGTCAACTCGATACACGTTTAACTTATTTACGTGATTTATATGAGCGTCGTGAGAAGGTAATCCAATCTTTACAAGAACAAGATAAATTAAACGATGATTTATTAGCGCGTGTGAATGCAGCAGAAACCAAAAATGCATTAGAAGAAATTTATGCGCCATACCGTCCAAAACGCACCAGTAAATCATTTAAAGCGAAAGAAGCAGGGCTGGGTGCGATTGCTGAGAAAATTATTAGCGAGCAAGTTGATCCAACTGAAGCTTTGGCTGGCTTTAGCCACGAAGAGTATCCAGATGTTGAAAGCCAGCTTGATGCAATTCAGCATATCCTGATTGATGACTGGGCACAAAATATTGCTTTAACTACTGAATTAAAACAAACTTTTGCTAAAACTGCGGTATTGAAAAGTACAGTGGCTTCTGATGAGAAAAAAGAAGTCGGCAAAAAGTTCCGTGATTATTTCGAGTTTTCAGAAAACCTGAACAAAGTGCCATCACATCGTTTGTTGGCGATGTTGCGTGGTCGTCAAGAAAATGTCTTGGGCTTGAAAGTGGATGGCGAAGATGAAGCGCCTTTAGCTCGCATTGAGACTGAATATAATCTTGAACAAACTCAACCCCAAAGCCGTCAGGATTATTTAAAACAGACCGCAAAACTATTCTGGTTGGGTAAGATTCGTCCACAAATCGAACATTCATTATTAACCGACAAACGTTTGGCTGCTGAAGCTGAAGCCATGGATGTGTTTGCTGAAAACCTACGTCATTTATTACTTTCAGCACCTGCGGGTAGCCGTACTACCTTAGGTGTGGACCCTGGTATTCGTACAGGTGTAAAGCTTGCTGTGGTGAGCGATGCTGGCGATGTCTTGGCACATAGCACCATCTATCCATTTGCACCAAAAGAAGATAAAGAAGGTTCACTTGCGGAACTTGCACGTTTATGCAGAGAGTTCCACGTGGAACTTATTGCGATTGGTAACGGAACGGCAAGTCGTGAAACCGAAGCATTGGTTGCAGAAATGATGGCAGCCAATCCTGATCTCAAATTGACGCGTATTACCGTAAGTGAAGCGGGTGCATCGGTTTATTCGGCAAGTGAACTGGCCTCACAAGAGCTTCCTGAACTGGATGTATCGATTCGTGGTGCAGTGTCAATTGCACGCCGTTTACAAGATCCGTTGGCAGAACTGGTAAAAATCGATCCAAAATCAATTGGTGTGGGTCAATATCAACATGACGTCAACCAAACTGGTCTGGCAAAAACACTGGATGCGGTGGTTGAAGACTGTGTGAATGCCGTGGGGGTGGACGTGAATACTGCCTCACCTGCGATCTTGGCCTATATTGCGGGTCTGAATAAGTCGATTGCTCAGCAAATTGTTGAATACCGTAAAGAAAATGGTCGTTTTGATAACCGTCAGGCATTGAAAAAAGTACCCCGTTTAGGTGAGCGTACTTTTGAACAATCTGCGGGCTTCTTGCGTGTTCAAAATGGTTCAGAGCCATTAGATGCTTCAGCCGTTCATCCTGAAAGTTATGGTTTGGTCGAAAAAATTGTTGCAGCAAAAGCGACAACGGTGAAAGACATTATTGGTAATACTGAGATCATTCGCCAAGTCAAAGCCGATGAATTTGTCGATGACAAATTTGGTTTACCAACCATTCAAGATGTTCTAGCTGAATTGGAAAAGCCGGGTCGTGATCCACGTCCAGAATTCCGTACTGCAAAATTCCGTGAAGACATTACCGAAGTTGCGCAGTTGACTGAAGGCCTACAGCTTGAAGGTGTAGTGACCAATGTCACCAACTTTGGTGCATTCGTCGATGTGGGCGTACATCAAGATGGTTTGGTGCATATTTCTGAATTGGCAAATGAATTTGTAGCTGATCCACATAAAGTGGTCAAACCAGGTCAAATCGTACAAGTCCGTGTCATGCAGGTCGATGTGGAACGTAACCGCGTGAATTTGAGTATGCGTGCCGAAGGTGCTGCACCAGCCAAGGCGGCTCGCTCGCAGCGTCCACCGCAAGATCGTACTGAACGTTCAGAGCGTAAGCCACAAGGTCAACGTCCGCCACGTAAAGATGGGGATAAACGTCCGCAACAGCACAAGCCAAAATCTGAAAAACCACAAGAGCAAAAAATTGGTGGTTTAGGTGCCTTGTTATTACAAGCAGGGATTAAAGGTTCTAAATAACCAAGATATTAAAAAAGCCTCTTCGGAGGCTTTTTTTTCAGTGATTTTATTTTAATTTTTTGAATAGAAGAAAGGCTATTCGCCATAACATATCAAAGGGTCAGAAAATGAAAAAAATATTGCTTTTATTACTACTTTCAAGCTTAAGTTGTGCTGCACTGGCCAAGGCTCCTTATCGTGCAACCGCTGACTGTCGCTTTGATTATGATGATTTTAACTTTTGCTCCAAACAAAATATTGCTCGATATAAATCCGCCTTGGCAAAGCAGTCTCCAAACTTTGATGTAACCAAAATTTTGTTGAATGTTGGATCGGCTCAAGCGATTCGTTATGTTGTGATTGATGCCGAAACTGGGATCGTGTTTCCATTACGCGATGAAATCTTGGGCTTTAAAGATGAGAAAGGCGGATTAAACGGGAAACCTGCATTGATTCAATTTTCGCTTCAACAGCCACAATTGTGCATTCAAGGCAGTGTCTATGCTTATCGAGATGCCTATGACAATGTCAAAGTTTGTTATCGCATGGAAAAAGACTCAGGACTCAAATATGGTCAAGAGGTAAGACGCGTTGATATTCCGGCATCATTAAAGTAATCCGTGGCTTAAGACCTCCAGAGCGAGGATTTTATTGCTGTTCAATTGACGCTTTTAACTGGAGAAGTTGTTGTTCTCTTAGTTCGAGTTGCGTGATGTTCTGTTCATTTGACGCCATTTTTAATGCTTGGATATCCAGCAAAATATTATCCAATAGGCGTTGATATTGCTGCAAATCGAGTATTTGGGCGGCGAGTAATATACCATCCGTTTTGGCCTGATAATTTAAACTAATTTTTCTTAATAGGTTTAAAGCAAACGGTGGGCATAATAAGGCATCCAATAAGAGCTGCATGATTTTAAAATTAGAGAGCTGTAATCTTTTTCGTTTTATCATCACCACAAGGATTGAAATAAGATTGAGGCTATAAATAAGCACTAAGATGATCGCAACTGCAAGATAGTTTGCTTTAAATATCATCAATAAGGGCAAAACAATAATGGTCAGAATAAAGATCAAGATATTAATTCCTTGCAGTGGTTTTAATATCTGGCTGATATTTTTGATGTGGAGCAGATCATGGGCATGAATACTGGGCTCAGGATCTTTAATTTTCCATGCACATTTAAAAAGTAGTTGATGCGATAACAGTAGGTTTGGAATAAACAGATATTTATGCAAGACATTGATTTGTCTTGAAATCAATTCCGATTTAAATCTAGATCGCATCCCTTTGTGAAGATTGAACTCATTATAAAAATAGAGAGAAGCCGAGTCATAGATATAGAACCCGACTATCCCAATCGTGAGCAGTAGTTCAACAGCGAGGTGCATTTAAGATTTATTTTTATTAAATAAAGAACGAACCCAGCCACCGACTGCAATCGCACCCACGGCAATAAATTTCCATGCAGCCGCAAAGAAGGCTGCAATGGCGGCCCAGAAGCCTTTTTTGGTGGCGACAACTGCAGCACCGCCTGCAATCAATGCGGCTAGACCATATTCAGCGACTTTATCGCCTTCACGATATTCGGCATATTTCTCACCAAAATTATAATCAAAGCCTTTTAAACTGGTTTTAAACGCACCAATATTTTGCGTTAAATGTTCTTCATCAGACACCAAGGTCGCGCTGGTTACACCGGTACGACCCAAGATCCGAATGGTATAGTTAATTGCTTGGTTATTGTCCTGATCTTTGATTTTGAGTGCCCATTCCAGACGTTTGGTCTGGTTGTCATAATGGGGAGGTACGGCCCAACCCAAGGTATACAGTTTTGGATAACCTAAACGTGCGCGTTCTTCATTTGAAGATTCATCAGAATCTTTGATCTGTTTTAATAAAGCATCGGCATCGATTTTCTCATCATCTTTCACATATCCTGCTGGATCAAAATCAAAGGTTGCCCACCATGAATCATCAGGCGCGACTAAAATATTAGTGCTGCCTGTGGTTAAATTACCTGTTAACTCTAGGAATTTATCTGCATTTTTAGGATCTAAAAATCCTTCGTCTTTCAGTGTATTTAAGGTTGCGACATTAGCGACATTTTCTTTCTTGGGTCCTAAATGCCAATCTAATGTGGCCATTGGATTTTGTTCAGCATGTAGTGATGAAGCTGAATTTGTGCTGGTTTGTTCTGTGGATGCTGAAGCATATACATCAGCTGGAAAGGTTGTGGTTGCTACTACTGAAAGGCTCAGTGCAATGGCATAACTTAAAGGGATTAATTTTTTAGGGTGCAAAGGATTTAACATCTGTTTCTCTCAATTTTTTAACTTTTGGTTTTATTACAATTTATTGCATAAATTATGCGCGGATTTTAGAATATTTTGATTAAGAATTAAATCTATTTAAACGACGCTTTGCTGTTTAATTTACTGCGATTTCGATGATCTAAAATAGAGGCCTTATTTAAATGAATCGGTTTAACTTTAAAAATGCAGAGTGTGCCATCGGCGTTTATTTAGCCCCATTGATCTTTGTTTTGAACAAACAGCAATTTTATTCTATAAATCTGATTCAATTGGGTTAACCTGATTTGATGCAAAAATTTAAAGGAGGTCGTGATGTCGCGTAGACCTCGTGAACAAGTCGATTATTTACACCTAGAGGAACTGGGTGGTCTGGAAATGCTGAAAGCTAGCTACTATCAGCAGGAATTTTCACGGCATGTTCATGAAGGATTTTGCATCGGTGTAATTGAAGAGGGTGCACAACGCTTCTACCGCACAGGGGGCAATCATGTGGCACCACAGGGCGATATTATTCTGGTCAATGCCGATGAAGTGCATACTGGATCTTCGGCGGTAGAAACAGGCTGGCGTTATCGCGCAATCTATCCAACCCCTGAAGTCTTTTATGAGCTGACACGTGATTTAACTACCGTGCACGGCACAGCACCTTGGTTTAGAGAGGCAGTACTCCATGATGAAGGTTTAGCGCAACAATTTCGTTTACTGTTTGATTTACTGGAACAACAGAATAATACCTTATTAAAGCAGACCTTATTCTTGTCTACGATTGCATGGCTGGTGTCGAAGTATAGCCAAGTCAAACCGCAAATCGTGGATTTGAGTAACGCCAAGCAGCGCATACTCAATATCAAAGAGTTGATGGCGAGTATGCCTGAACAAGAATTTTCCTTGGCTGAACTTGCTGCGATCGCCAATCTGAGCCAGTGGCATTTTCTACGTCAATTTAAAAAATATGTGGGACTATCTCCGCATGCATGGTTGATACAGGCTCGTTTGCAGAAATCACAGAGACTCTTAAGGCAAGGGCTGAATTTGTCCGAAGTGTCGCAGCAATGTGGTTTCTCGGATCAAAGTCATTTTAGCCGACATTTTCGTCAAACTTTTGGCATTACCCCCGGGGGATATATCGCGTATCTCAAATAAAACAGCAATTTTATACAATTTTGATTGATCGAATTTTGGCATAGTTTGCTGATCTTGTATGAAAAATTGTGATGTTGATGTTAAGTGAGACCATAACAGATAACACGCCAATGACCGCCTCTCGGGCATTTTTAAACGGTGTGATTAAAATACTGCCTCTATGCTTTGCAGTTCTACCTTGGGGTTTGCTTGCGGGTTCCATGGCGATACAGGCGGAACTCACCACGGCACAAGCGATTGGCATGTCCGCTTTGGTTTTTGCAGGTGCAGCGCAATTAATGACGCTAGGTTTGGTCATGGCCGGAACGCCCGCGCTCACGATTATCATTTCCGTATTTCTGATCACCACCCAGCATTATTTATATGCGCTGTATTTACGTGAAGACATTGCCAAACAGCCATTAAAGCATCGTTTACTGTTGGGCTTTTTACTGACGGATGAGCTGTTCGCGGTCAGTATTAAAAAGCAGCCGCATTATATTTACTATTTATTGGGAGCAGGCAGTTGCTTCTATCTGTGTTGGGTACTGTTTAGTGTTTGCGGGATCCTGTTGGCGGCCTCTGTGCCCAATCTGCATCAATACCATCTGGATTTTTCTATTGTTGCCACCTTTATTGCGATTGTGATTCCTTTTATTAAAAACCTGAATACCTTGGTGGGTGTGTTGGTCTCTGTGGGTTTAACCTTGGTTTTCCTGAGCTTAGGCATCAAAAGTGCTGCGATCTTGGCGGGCGTGATTGGAATGTTGACGGCTACCTGTTTACAGAATCTTCGGGAGCGTACAGCATGAGTTGGTCTCTTCTGATTGTTCTGGCAATCGTGGTGTTTATGAATCGCTATATGCTGCTGGAACCGAATATCCCTTTACGGCTACCGAAATGGTTTCAGCAATCGTTACAATATTCTGCACCGTGTTTGTTGACTGCGATTGCGACCCCGATTGTGTTTATGGATGAGCAGGGTAGCTTTCGTGAGACTTTATTGAACCCGTATTTTCTTGCCACAATTCTAACCATTGTGATTGCTTATAAGGTCAAGCATACCTTGCTGACAATTTTCCTTAGTCTGGCCTGTTTTTATGCCTTGGTCTTTTGGCTGCCTTAGTCGACTTGGGCAGTGGCAAGCCATGCCCAAGCATGAGTAAGTCTCAAAATTAACGTGTGGTATAACCGCCATTGGCGAAAATGGTTTGGCCTGTAATCCACCAGCCATCTGTGACTAGAAAGCGAACTAAAGGTTCAATATCTTCGATCTTGGTCAGTCCACCCAAGGCGGACGCCGATTTATGGTAAGCCACGGCTTCAGGTGCTTCCTGACCATAGAAAAACGGGGTATCCATTGGGCCGGGTGCGACGGCGGTTACCGAGATACCACGCGCACCAAACTCTTTGGATGCAGCACGAGTATAATGCTCGACCGGTGCCTTTAGACCTTCATAGGTTGAATAGAGCCCTGTATAGGCGGCAAGCAGACTGGTCACGATACTACAGATTTTGCCGTTCGCATTGAGATGACGGCCAGCCGATTGAATAAAGAAATAGGCAATTTTGTTGTTGATGTCATTCATGCCATCAAATTCTTGTTCGGTAGTGTCTAGGTATGGTTTTTTCAGCACTCGCCCTACAGTATTAATGGCAATATCGATGCCACCAAATTCGGCTTTGGCGGTAATAAAGAGTTGTTCGATATTTTGAATGTCAGCTAAATCGGCTTGGACCAAAATCGCTTTTGCCCCAAATGCTTGTACGTCTTTTAAGGTTTGTTCCGCGTCGGCTTGCGTGGCAGCACTATTGTAATGAATCAATAAATTTGCACCTTGTTCGGCAAATTTACGTGAAATTAGTCCACCAAGGTTTTTAGCACCACCCGTGATCAAGACGGTTTTGCCCTTTAATTGATGTTGTGACATCGGATTGTTCTCATGTTGTTTTGGCATGAAAATCATCCTAATCCAATTTATTTGTTTGAAATAGTTGTTAGTATGGAACTGATTGTGCAACAAAGTTGAATAATAAAATGGACAAGATTGATCGTTTAAAAATTTTCTGTTTGGTTGCAGAGAAACAGTCTTTTGCACAAGCTGCAGTACAACTCGGATTGCCGCGTTCGAACGTAACCTATGCCATACAGGCATTGGAAAAAGAATATGAAGTGCTGCTGTTTTATCGAACCACCCGTAAGGTGGCATTAACGCATGAAGGAAGTTTATTTTATGACGAGGCATTACGTCTGGTCATGCAGTTAAAAGAGTTGAATCGTTTTAAACGTCAGGCACGCAGCCAAGAGGGCACGATCAGTATCGGGATGCCAAAACGAATGGTTACCCAGATTCTCCTTCCTCATTTACTTTCTTTTTATCAGCGTTATCCCAAGGTCAAAGTGCTGATCAACGGTAGTGATGATTTCTCCAATTTGATCGAGCAACAGCTTGATTGTGTGGTACGTGTGGGGCAGGTGCAGGATGAGTATTTATTGATTCGGCCCATTACCCACACTCAGATCTGGACGGTGGCTTCGCCGCAATATCTGGCAGAGTTTGGTGAACCAAAGCATGTAGATGAGCTTCAGCAGCATTTCGCTGTGGATTATCATGTTGCCAAGCATTATCGTGAATTTAGTGAACTGGTCTTTCAGGACCAGCGGATCAAGCTGCCGTATCGCTTGTTGATTGAAAATACTGAAGCTTATATTCAAGCGGGTTTAGCCGGTATTGGCATCATTCAAATTCCTGAATTTGATGCAGCTGCCTATGTTCAGCAAGGTCAGTTACAGCGCTTATTTATGGATATTCCAAACTTGCAGTTGCCCGTCAATATTTTACTGACGGATCGCCAATATCGTCCCAAATATCTTCAAGATTTTATTGATTGGCTCGATGGATTATTAAAAGCCCAACTTTAGTCGGACATAAAAAAGCATACCTGAGTATGCTTTTTGACGGTTACAACGATTAGTACAGGCCAAGCAAGAAGCCCACACCCAAGGTGAAAAAGCTAAATAACCAGATCCAGCCAAAGGAATAGCGTAAGTGACGTCCCATATCCGTTCCTGCCAGCCCCATAGCCAGCCAAGTGGCGGGTGAGAATGGGCTGACGAAGGTTCCCGCATTATTGCCAATAGCCATGGCATAAACCACCGAGTGAGCAGAAACTCCAGCTGTTGAGGTGACTTCATGTACGATCGGGAGCAAGGCAAAATAGTAGGCATCGGTACTGGTAAATAAGTCCATTGGAACGCCGAGCATACCCACCAGAATATGTAGACTACCTACCCATGTACTTGGCAAAATCTTGATCAGATCCAGTGCAATCGATTGCAACATACCAGATTCGGAGAGAATCCCTAAAAAGGCACCAGCAGCAAAAATAATGGCAACCATGCTAAGTGCTTGTGGCGCGTGGCGGTTAATAACAGCCATTTGCTCTCTAGGTTTGGGGAAATTCACCAGTAAAACCAGCGATAAGGCAATCATAAAGACATAAGGGGCTGAGAACAGACCAAATGCAAGACAGATCACGGCAAGAATAACCAAGGCAATGTTAAACCAGAACTTTTTAGGCTTTACTTGTTCTTGTGTATCTTCTGCAAGATCTGCGGCCATACAATCTTGTTCAAATGGCGTGGTGCCGAAAGCTTGGGCGGCCAAGATCCGTTTTTTTTCACGAAGCCCCATCAGAACAGCAAAGCCCATCATACCGAGTACCCCAACCACCTGAACCGGGATCAGGCTACGCCAGAGTTCTGCTGCTTCAATTCCTGTAACGGCTGAGGCACGTCCTAAAGGACCACCCCACGGAACCATGTTCATCACCCCCATGCTGCCTGCCATTAGCAATAGCATCAGGTAAGGACTCATCCCTAATTTGCGGTAAAGTGGAAGTAATGCGGGAATAATGATGAGAAAAGTGGCTGCACCTGAACCATCCAGATGCACAACAGCCGCAATTAAGGTGGTCATGACGGCAACAATCACCACATTACCGCGTGTCATACGCACCATGCTTCGAATCATTGGATCAAAGACATGTAACTCTTTTAAAATACTAAAAAACAAAATGGCAAATAAAAACATGGTGGCCACTTTGCTGACTTTTAATAGCCCTGCTTCAAAGAAGCCGGAAATATCGCTAATCGAAAAGCCTGCAATTAAAGCGCCAATCAGTGGAACAATCGACATGGCTACAATAGGACTGGTTTTACCAGACATGAGCAGCACGACAATCGTCACAATAATTAGAATACCTATCAGCGTAAGCATTATTTACTCCCTTAAGTTGTAACCTCTTGCCATAAAAAAGTGTTAAAAATACACCAAAAATAAAAAAATGAAGCGCCGTCCATTATGCATAAAAACTTAATTTAAACTTAAATTTAAGCAGGAAAATTAAACGAAAAGGCGAATAAATCGCCAGATCATTTAAATTTTAATAAATAATAGTGGTAGGTGAAATTTAAAAATACTTGATAAATAAAGAAATATTAATTCTATTTTGGACTCTTGCATAAAATCACCCTAAGGCAACAGGGCAGCTAAAGAATAGTCTTCATCAAGATGAACGACCTCATACATGTGCTCAGGATAAAAGCGATTAAAACTTTGACTTTTGAGGACTGGATAAATTAGAGTAAATGCTCTAATTTATCCAGTGAGATGAACATGCGGATTGGCCGACAAGCCTGGATGGTGCAAAGTTCGGGTGATTTATCCTTAAAAGATCGCATGGCGCTACTGCGCCATAGTCTGTTGCCTGTGCTCAAACAGAGCATAAACATGTATAGCTTGTCGCACCGTATAAGGCCTGCATCACAGTTTCAATTGAATCTGGACGATCTAAAGTTACCTGATAGCTTAGAGGTACAACAGGCATTGGAGTTAATGCAATCTTGCAGCGCAGAGGCTTTGCAAAATCATTGTCTGCGCACATGGTGTTATGCCGTTGCATTTGCCAAGATGCAACAATTAAAACGCGATGATGAATTATTGGCAGTTTCGTGTTTATTGCATGATTTGGGTATGACGAAGCAATATGATCAGTATCATGCAAACTGTCGCTGTTTTGCCGGGCAAGGGGCATATGCTGCAAAAGACTGGTCAATTCAACGAGGCTGGCAAGACTTACGCGCAGATCAATTGTTTGACGCAATCAGCCTGCATATGAATCCTTATGTCGCATTGGATGAAGGGGTCGAGGCACATTTACTGCAACAGGCTGCCAGTTGTGATGTGATTGGCAGTCGCGGTTTTGAATTTTCCAGCCTGTTCAGACAACAATTACAGCAGCAGTATCCGCGCCTGGATTTCAGTCAAAACATGATTGAATTTACCCAGCAGGAAGGACAAAGACGTCCAAAATCTCGGACCGCAATGTTGGTAAATAGTGGTTTAAAACACTTGGTGAAGTTAAACCCTTATGCATGATGAATACCGCATATAAAAAAACCACCTTTGCTACAGCAAAAGTGGTTGGAGTTTTAGGAGCTTGAGTTAATGATCATGTTCCAGATATTCAGGTTTTTTCGGTATTGCCCAACTACAGAAGAAACAGATCAACAGCATAATAATCACGTAGACGAAGAAGGTATTTTCTATGCCTGCATCTTTGAACAATAAGGCCACCGAGGGAGCAGAACCGCCAAACAAGGCATTACCGACCGCATAAGAAAAACCAACGCCCAAAGCACGAACATGTGGTGGAAACATTTCAGCTTTGACCAGACCACTGATCGAGGTATAGAAGCTCAGTAACATCATCAGGAAAATCAACAATAAGGTGATCATGACTGGCGAATCGGCAAAGCTACGCATGCCCGTCACCATCACTGGATAGATAAAGATGGCGCTGAGTAAGCTGAAGGCCAGCATGGATGCACGACGGCCAATACGGTCAGAAAGCATACCAAATAGCGGTTGAGCCAACATAAACACAAACAAGGCCGTGGTCATGATGAAACCAACGGTTTTGCCATCCATGCCGATATTGGTGAGATAGGTTTTTGAGTACACGGTGACCACATAGAAGGTCAGTGAACCTGCAGAAGTATAGCCCACCACTAATAAGAAGGTTTTCCAGTGCTGCTTCAGCAAAGCGATTAAGCTGCCCGATTCTTCACGCTCAGCATCTTCATGCGATAAAGTTTCTTCTAAGCGGCTTCGTGCAACTAACGAAAGCAATGCCGCCATACCACCAATAACAAATGGAATACGCCAGCCACCATCATTCAATTGCTGCTCAGTCATGAAACCAAGCAAGATTACTCCCAGCAAGCTGGCCAGTAACTGCCCCCCTGACAAGGTGACATACTGGAAGGAAGCAAAGAAGCCGCGTTGTCCTTTTAAACCCAGTTCACTCATATAGGTCGCCACAGCACCGTACTCTCCACCGACAGAGAGACCCTGTAATAAACGCACCATAAGCAGTAAAAACGGTGCCCACATTCCGACTTGATCATAGGTCGGTAAAGCGGCAAAGAGGAATGAGCTGAGTGCCATCAAGCAAATCGAAATGACCATCGACTGCTTACGGCCCTGACGGTCAGCAATCCGTCCGAACAACCAGCTCCCAATTGGTCGCATAAAGAAGCTGGCACCAAACACCCCCCAAACATAAATGGCTTTGGTAGTTGGTTCCATATCTGGTGCAGTTAAGGCATGGGTAAAATAAGCCGCAAAAACTGCATAAATATAGAAATCAAACCATTCAACTAGATTCCCTGATGCCGCACCGACAATACCCTTGATACGGCTTGTTCTTTCTTCCTTGCTATATGTCTGACTCATATACGTTCCTTTTCAACCAAGCAAGATTCTGTAACTGAATCTTTACAGAATGTTATATACCGCTAAAAAAGTATGAAAATGGCACTATTTTGTATGTTTTTTATGAAAACATTTTTATATGTGGAGAATAGGCACGATTTTTTACTGACTCTTTAACAGGGGAAGAATGTCAAAATAGTCAATATTGAGAATTTAATGTTTTTAAAAAGCAATTAATTGAGTTATGGGAGGGGGATTCTTTTCAGTAAAGCATATGGTGTCATGTACGTCGATTGTCATGAAAGCATGTAGATGAGTTTAATTTTATGATTCCGCTTCAAGCCCGTGCATGAGGATGAGTGTAGCTGGATTTGATGATCAGACTGCAAACGAATGATTTAGAAAATAGGCTTATGGATAAAGCAGTAGGGGAGTTGCTGCTTAATGCAGCAAAGCTGTGGATAAGTTTTGATTTATAGACATCGCTATTATTGAGATGCAAGCATGTTTTTATGGTCATTAATTGAGTACTGGAACAGCACAGTCTGCTCTTAATGGACATGGTTCTCCTTGTGTCAGTTTATGCAGCATTGCTTTGATTTGATCAAGTTGGGCAATTTTTTCATCGATCCGGCTGAGCTTTTCCTGAAGGATTGTTTGGAGCTGTGCGGCAGGAATTTCATCTTGTACCGTCATTGCCAAGATCTGTTTAATTTCACTCAGCGCAAAGCCTAGATTTTTAGCAGTACGAATCAATTGGAGTTGTTGTAGGGTTTGTTCAGGGTAATCTTTATAGCCATTATTGCAGGTCATCGACTGGATCAACTGCATTTTTTCATAAAAGCGAATGGTATCTCGACTAAGATCGGCCTGTTTTGCCAACTGTCCAATCAACATAATGAATATCCTTTGTTATTTTAAAAAGTAATTGCATAAATCCCTTGACCATTGAGTGTACTCCATCCTTTAGCCTATGCCTATATTCAATCAAAAGAGCGTGAGAGATGGATCATAACAACTTCAGAATACAGCAAGATAAACCAGTCGCTTTGGTTGCAGGTGCAACAGGATTTATTGGTCGTTACTTAATTTTGGAACTCTTGAAACAGGGCCACTCGGTCTTTGCCTTGGTTCGGAATCAGGCGAAACAGCAAACAATACTTATGCATTGGCTTAGTCAAAAGGGTATTTCCTTGGATCAACTGATTTTTATTCAAGGTGATATAACGCAGGTGGATTTGGCCATCAGCCGCGAGGATTGGGACAAATTAAAGTCCGTCAACACCTTATATAATAGCAGTGGATTATTTGCATGGAATCTCAGTATGCAGCAGGCAAGGACTGTCAATGTTAAAGGTGCATTGAATTTATTAGATTGTGTGCATCAGCATTGTGATTTAAAACGCGCTGTCCATGTTTCGGGTTATATGTTGACGATTCAAAGCCATTTAGAACAAGCGGGAGTTTGCCTTGATCGGCCTGACAAGACCAATTGGCTCGCAGTTTACCAGCATTTAGGTGCCTATGAGGCATCGAAAGTAGAAGCTCATTTTGCATGGATACAGCAGGCGCAACAGTTATCTGTTGACTGGACCATTATCCATCCAGCAACAGTTGTTGGCGATGAGGAGTCCGGTGAAATACCCACAAATCAGCCGATCGCGCAAATGATTGATTTGTTAAAGCGGGGAAAAATGAGCGCCATCCCTGCAACAGCCCAACATTATCTACCTCTGATCCGTGTCGATGATTTGTGTCAGATCATGGTGAAGGCATCGATGGATCAGGATTTAGTGAATCAATCGATGTTGGTGGTCAGCGAGCATCAGCTCAGCCTGCCTCAATTGACAGGCATGATTGCTGCTCAGTTGCAAGTCAAGGCTCCCACACGGCAGGTTCCGATCGGTTTATTGAAACTAATTTTAAAGTGGCAATGGTTGGCGAAGAAACTAGAAATGTCTACGGAAATGTTAGATTTCCTAAGAACTGAGCCTTTAGAACAAGCCGATTTACAGCAGTTCAAACAGCGTTGGCAGATCTCAACCGGTAATGTAGAGGTGGCGATCCGTAAAACTACGGACTGGATCAACCAAGTAAGCTAAAGTCTTTTGCAAATAAAAAACAGCCAATCAAAAGATTGGCTGTTTTTTATTGAATCTGGTGACAAAAGACTACCAATGCTCACCTGGAAATAAACGTGCATAGGCGCGTTGGATCAGGTTTAATTTCTCTTGTTTACCCACAGAGGCGGTAGAGCTTGGGAACAAGTTATAACCAATGGACATTAAAATATTGTTGATGTCAGGCGCGATGGCATATGTAATTGACGCAAGGCGGCCGAGGTTGGTGGCAATTTTCTTTGGACGTTTCACGATGGCATAAGCAATCAAGTCTGCTGCTTCTTCTGGCGAAAGCGTCGGGACATATTTATAAATCTTGGTCGGTGCGATCATTGGCGTACGGACCAATGGCATATAAATAGAGGTGATCGCAATTTTGTGTGAATTAACTTCTGCAGACAAACAACGGCTAAATGCATCCAGCGCTGCTTTAGAAGCCACATACGCCGAGAAACGGGTTGCATTGGCCAATACACCAATCGAGCTGATGTTAATGATCTGACCATCTTTACGTTGCATCATATGCGGTAAGATATTCAGCACTAGACGAACTGCACCGAAATAATTGAGCTGCATGGTTCGTTCGAAGTCATGGAAGCGGTCCACTGACTCGTGTACGGCACGACGAATTGATCGACCTGCGTTGTTGACCAGAATATCGATATGATCCACCGCCGCCAAAATTTCTTTTGAAACGGCATCAATCGATTCCATTTCATTTAGATCACATGGAAAAACAGAGGCTTTGCCTCCTTCAGCTTCGATTTCTGCTTTGACCTCATCTAACTTCTCTTTCGTACGAGCGAGCAATAAGACATGGGCACCTGCCTGAGCAAGATATTTTGAAACCGTTAAACCAATGCCACTTGATGCACCAGTGACAATGATTGTTTTACCGTCGACTTTTTGCTGAAAAAGTTTTTTGAGTTTTGCATTCATGTAAGTGTCCTACATTAATCACGCTGTTGTATACAATGCTTTCTTATTGCGATTAACATTGCAATTTATTTTGGTCTAATAATAGTCGATATTTTTTGTTTGTCTAGTGTAAATATCTGAAAAATAATAGTTTTTTTAGAGTAAAAGCTCTAAAGTAAGATGTTGTAATAGTTGAAAAAGAAATAATATTTTTGAGTATTTGTATAAAAAATAAGCCCCGTATCCGGGGCTAATCGATTTCATTCAAATTAAACGTGTGCAAGGGCCTGTTCAAGATCCGCAATCAGGTCATCTACATGCTCAATCCCAATAGACAAGCGGACGAGGTCTTCACTAACCCCAGCTGACTTTAGCTCTTCGGCATTGAGTTGACGATGGGTGGTCGTCGCAGGATGGCAAGCCAGACTTTTGGCATCGCCAATGTTTACTAAGCGGGTAAATAGCTGTAATGCATCAATAAAACGTGTCCCCCCAGCCAATCCATCTTGGACGCCGAAAGACAGGATGGCGGAAGGTTTACCTTTCACATATTTTTGGGCCAAATGATGCTGTGGGTGATCTGAGAGGCCTGCATAATTCACCCATTTTACTTTCGGGTGCTGTTTTAAATATTCAGCAACCTTGATGGCATTTTCAGTATGGCGCTCCATGCGTAAGTTCAAAGTTTCCAGGCCTTGTAGAATCAAAAATACGCTGAGAGGGCTAATCGCGGCGCCTGTATTGCGCAATGGCACCACGCGCGCACGTGCAATATAAGCCGCTTCACCCAATACTTCGACATAATTCACACCGTGATAGCTTGGGTCTGGCGTATTCAGGGCTTTAAAGCGTTCAGGATATTTGCCCCAAGGGAATTTCCCACTATCGACAATCACGCCACCAATACTGTTGCCATGACCACCGATATATTTGGTCAGTGAATGAATCACAATATCTGCACCAAATTCAAAAGGTTTGAGTAACGCAGGTGTGGCCACCGTATTATCTACAATCACAGGTACGCCGTATTCATGTGCAATTTTGGCAATCACGTCTAAGTCGATGATATTGCCGAGTGGGTTACCGATCGACTCAACGAAGACCAGTTTGGTTTTATCATCAATAATCTGACGCAATGCCTCTGGGTTTTGATAGTCGAAGAAACGGACTTCAATGCCTTGCTTTGGCAAGGTGTGAGCAAACAAGTTATAAGTACCACCATATAAGGTCGATACCGATGCAATATTGTCACCCGCTTCGGCAATGGTTTGAATCGCATATGTAATCGCAGCCATGCCAGAGGCTAAAGCCAAGGCACCAATCCCGCCTTCCAGTGCTGCAATACGCTGTTCCAGCACGGCTGTGGTCGGATTCATGATTCGGGTATAGATATTGCCCTGTACTTTGAGATCAAATAAATCTGCACCATGTTGCGTATTATCAAAGGCATAAGAGGTCGTTTGATAAATCGGCACGGCCACGGCTTTGGTGGTCGCTTCTGGTGAATATCCCGCATGAATGGCTAAAGTTTCATCTTTATAGGTCATGATTACATCATCTACGTGAGTTAAATACTGACCGAGTCTAGCGCATATTTTATCCAAAATGGTGCATAAATTTTGCGCTGTATAGCGTTTTTCCTGATATAACCAGTGCTCTGCCCATGGAAAATCTTTTGATAAAAGTGAAATCATTCGATCCTGTAATGTCTTGAAAAATAAAATCTGCCGTTCGGGATAAACAAATCCTAACTTAACTTCAAGTCGATTGGGTTTTCAGCGTATAATACGCCCGATTATTTATTCGCTTTATTTGCGATGTATTGGTTTTTCAATTGAGGAGTCCTGCGTGGCCCAATATATTTATACGATGAACCGAGTGTCGAAAATGGTTCCGCCGAAGCGCGAAATCTTAAAAGACATCTCTTTATCATTTTTCCCGGGCGCAAAAATTGGTGTGCTTGGTTTGAACGGTGCAGGTAAGTCAACCTTACTCCGTATTATGGCTGGCGTAGATAAAGATTTCTCAGGTGAAGCACGTGCACAACCAGGAATCAAAATCGGCTACTTAGAACAAGAACCGCCACTTGATCCAAGCAAAGACGTTCGTGGTAACGTTGAAGATGGCGTACGTGAAGCACTGGATGCTTTGGCGCGTCTTGACCAGGTTTTTGCTGAATATGCTGAACCAGATGCAGATTTCGATGCACTTGCGAAAGAGCAGGAAAAATTGGAATCGATCATCCATGCATGGGATGCCCACAACCTGAACAATCAGCTTGAAATTGCTGCGGATGCATTGAACATGCCCGCTTGGGACGCTGATGTATCCTTGCTTTCAGGTGGTGAACGTCGCCGTGTTGCACTGTGCCGTTTATTGTTGTCTAAGCCAGACATGTTACTTCTTGACGAACCGACCAACCATTTAGATGCTGAATCCGTGTCTTGGTTAGAGCGTTTCTTGAAAGACTTCCCTGGTACGATCGTGGCGATTACGCATGACCGTTATTTCTTGGATAACGTGGCTGAGTGGATTCTTGAACTTGACCGTGGACATGGTATTCCTTACCAAGGTAACTATTCTTCTTGGTTGGAACAGAAAAATGCCCGTTTAGAGCAGGAACAGAAACAAGAAGAATCTTTTGCTAAAGCATTGAAAAAAGAACTTGAATGGGTTCGTTCAAATGCCAAAGGTCAGCAAAAGAAAAACAAAGCGCGTATGGAACGTTTTGAAGAGCTTAACTCTAAAGAATTCCAACAACGTAATGAAACATCTGAAATCTACATTCCACCTGGCCCACGTTTGGGTAACAAAGTTGTGGAAGTGGAAGGGATCAGTAAATCATTCGATGGTCGCTTACTTTATGAAAACCTGACTTTCACTGTCCCTCCTACAGCGATTGTGGGTATCGTTGGTCCAAATGGTGCGGGTAAAACCACTTTATTCCGTATGATGACTGGCGAACAGCAACCGGATACGGGGACTGTGACTTTAGGTGAGTCAGTTAAAGTAGCTTACGTCGGTCAGATTCGTGACACCTTGGATAACAACAAAACGGTTTGGGAAGAAGTTTCTGGCGGTTTAGATATCCTGAAAATTGGTGATTATGAAATCGCATCACGTGCTTATATCGGTCGCTTTAACTTTAAAGGTCAAGATCAGCAAAAACGTGTAGGTGAATTGTCTGGTGGTGAACGTAACCGTTTACAACTGGCAAAGATCTTGCAGATGGGCGCAAACGTGATCTTGCTGGATGAGCCATCGAACGACTTGGATATCGAAACCTTACGTGCGCTTGAGGATGCAATTCTGGTCTTCCCAGGCACTGTGATGGTGGTATCGCATGACCGTTGGTTCCTTGACCGTATTGCAACGCATATCTTGTCATTTGAGAACGAACAGCCAGAATTCTACACAGGTAACTATGCAGAATATGAGGCTTACCGCCAATCTCGTTTAGGTGATGATGCCGCTCAAAAACGGACCAAGTACAAAAAAATCACAGGCTAAGACCTGAAACAAAAAACCAGCTTTTAAGCTGGTTTTTTTTTAGCTTATGAAAAAGCCAGTTCACTAAATGCAGTATAAAGGTAATCTTTTGCCTGAGGGTGGCCTTGGTTCATTGCTCTTTCTAGCCAATATTGGGCTTTTTTATAGTCCTTATCTAAACCGAGTTCACCGTGTAAGTAACTTTCACCTAATTTAAATGCGGCATTCGAATTACCTCTTAGTGCGGCACGTAAAAAGTACCACATTGCATTTCGATCATTAGAGGAAATGGTATAGTGATCTTCTTTATAGTGATCACTGATTGCTAAACTTTCGAAGAATTGTGCTTTATTAATTTCTCGCTCTGATTCAGGAACAGCATCATTCTCCTTAAAGCTAAGGAAACATGAGCGCAATTGTTGTTTTACGATATTTAGATTCATGGCAGTCTCCTTTAGTTCAAGCTTTTTCATTATTGTGATTTGAATATAAATCTTTTTTATTAGTTTGTGTTAATTTATTTATGTATATAATGAGATTAAAATGTAAACACGGTCACGTTTATTCAAGCCGTTATATTAAAAAAGAATGAACAGGGAGTATGATCCACTTTTTCTTCATATAGAAGGTCTTTATTGATTTAAATTAATGAGACTTTTTAGTTATAATAAATAAATCTTATGATTGTATTTTAAAGAATGAGCTGATAATGCTAACCATTCAAAAGTGAGCGTTAGCATTAACCTCCAGCTATTTATTAAAATCGCCACGCAGATCTGACCAGATTAATAGCGGCGTAATGGTTACAACATCAAAAACCATGGCTAAAGGATATAACACCGTACGAGTTGCTCGTTTCACTGGATGTTTGGTGGTAATGGTTGTTTCTTGCTGTAGCCGAACAGGATATGGTACTGCTAATTTTTGCTGAATTTTTTGGTTATCCAAGCGCTGATACAACTGGCCTTTGAAAAAAACATTAATATAAGGATAAGGAGCGGTTTGCTGATTTTGAATCAAGTCAAAATTTTGTCTAAAGCCTAAAGACTTTAATAAATCCTTTTGCTTCTGATTGAGATCAACCATGCGGGTATTATATTGAATTTGTAAGACGCCACGAAAATGATTTGGATCTTCCATCGTGAGAAGCAAAGGAGATGCGCCGCTGAAAGATCGCTGTTGCGCTGGAATTGCATGCAGAAGCTTAAGTAGCTCAGCACTCCCATCCGTCATTAAATAATTAAAATCCTGACCAATAAACACCAGTCCTTGGCTTTGCTGGTTTTGAATGGCTTGCCCCAGTGCAATAATCTGGTCGGTTTTTATAGTATCGGTTTGAATGCGGCTGGTCTCATTGGGAAGTGCTGTTGAAAGAAGGGTGGTGGCACATCCGCTGAGGCTGAGCCCTATAGCCAACAGCAAAATAGGAAAGATTTTAGACATAAAATACCTGTCAAAGAAAAATTATAGTGATCAAAGTCGACGAAAAAACTTTTTAAATCAGTGAGAAATTGACTAAAAATTGTTTTGTAATTTTATTACATCGCGATAGCCTGCTATAGTGCCTTTGTGCAATTTACTGTAAGGGTGTGCTGTTGCAACGCTCAACTGTTTTCGTGACCGTCTTGCTGAGTCTGTTCATGTTCCAAAGTTTCTGGAATGTGGCGGCAGCGTTTTGCGCGCATGAAACCTCAAGTGAGTACAGCAGCCTAAACCATTTCGGGCATCATGTACCAGAGAAAAAGCAAGTCGTGGTAGATCAGGATGTCTCTGACTTACCGATGCCGCTCAGTCTGCAAGATCATCATGATCATTTACCTTCCTGCTTCCATGTGGTGGTGGCTGAAGTTCAACAGCAACTGAATGAACCCATGTTGCGGATGCATAAAGCAGAACAAAAATATTACTGGTCTAATTCATATCAGTCCCCACATTTAATCGGATTAAATCCGCCCCCTGTATTGACCCCGCTATAGGTGGGGTAGCCGAAAAATAGCCCACCGTAATCTTATTATTTTGCGGGGCTTTATATGTCTTTTCGTTTAAATCAGCGTATCCATGCGATTGAGCAGCATACGCAGAAAAATCGTATTCAATTGTCATTGCAGTGGTCAGTCATCGCGATTGCCTTAAGCACTGCCGTTTTGAGTCCATCCATTGCAGCAGAGACGTTGCTTGATGCCAATCAACCACCAAGCAAGGTGGTACAACGTAACCTGAGCTTTGAGCAAGTGTTGCAAGATGTTAAACAACATCAGGCAAGCATGGGGGTATGGCAAACCCAGCAGGGGATTGCCGAGGCCAATGTCAAACAAGCCGCTTTATGGGCAAACCCAAGTGTCTCTATCCAGCAAACGGATTTCAGGTCTGGTAAGGATAAAGAGCTTGAATTTGGTGTGTCGCAAAAACTGGATGTTTTTGGCCAACGCCGTGCTGCGGTCAAACTCGCCGATGTGCAAGCGACCCAAGTGGGGCTTAATCAGGCGCTTTACGACGCGCAGCTAGAGCTCGCTGTCAAATATCTTTGGTCACAAGTGGTGATTTTAGAGCTTGAGCATGATGTGGTACAGGCACAGTTAAAAACCAGTCAGGCGACTTTAGATGCGACACGTTTAAGACTGAAAGCAGGCAGTATCGCACAGGTCGATTTAGACCGTACGTTAATGGCACATATTGAGAATCAGCGTTTATTTCAGCAAACCGAACTGGCTTTAGCCACAGCAAAGCGTCAGTTGGCAAATTTGTGGGGCAGTACCGACAATCGCTACTCCGCTGAAATGGCCAATGCTTGGCCGCAGCAACAAGATTTGCAAAGCTATTTGCAGGACAATTTATTTGAGCGTGCAATTCAGCTCGATATTGTGCGACAAAAAGCCAATATTGATTATTTAAAAGCATCCAACCGCCCGAATCCAACGATCAATCTGGGCATGGTGCAAAGTAAAAGTGCAGATACAAACTCCACGGATAACAAGTTCAGAGTGGGTGTCGAGATTCCTTTGAATATTTTTAACCGTCAGCAATATTCTCTGCGGATTGCCAACGCCAAACAAGATTTGCTGGTCAAACAGCAGCAGTTTTACAAACAGCAAAACTTAAATGCCATTCAGACACTTACCGCTGAATTGATGGGTTTGAAACAACAGTTTGATTTGGTCAACCAACGGCAAATTCCACTGTCTGAAAGCGTACAAGAAAAAATGTTGCTGGGTTTTAAAGTGGGTAAATATGCCATTACCGATGTGCAGCAAGCCACCATGCAATTGCAAGACCAGCGTTTAAATAAAGTGCAATTGCTGAAAAGTGCATGGCAAAAACAAATTGAAGCTGAGAGTTTAGCACTGGGCATTGAGCCAAGTGTTGTGAGTTCAACAGATGCTTTAAACCAGATTAATCAAACCCTTTGGAAAGATACCAATAACCTTCCCACTGTAGTAGGAGCAGAATAATGTCGACAAATAAATCTAAAAAGCAGTGGTTTTGGGTCATTCTGGTTGTCGTGGTTGGCTTAGTCCTCAGTGCATTACTATTTTTTACTGGCAAGAACAAAGCTGGTGGTGATGCCGCTAGTGCGGGCGATAGTCATGCAGAGGGTGAGGAAGGGCATGCAGAAGGTGAGGCAGGCAATGGCAAGACAAGTGAGGAAGGCAGTTTAAATCTAAGCCCTAAACAGATGACTGAATATGGCGTTAAACTGGCTCAGGTGGGTGTTGGCGAGGTGGGTCAGCAATTTGCCTATCCTGCGAAATTGGTAACCAATACCGATCAACAAGCGCATGTTTCAGCAACCTTTGCTGGACGTGTAGAAAGCGTCAATGCCGTACTGGGTCAACAGGTCAAGAAAGGGCAGGTGTTAGCTACCTTATTCATTCCGGATTTAGTCGATCAACAAGCCAATTTAAGTATTGCGCAGCAAGCGTTAACGCTTGCCCAACAAGACTATCAGCGTGAAAAACAACTCTGGGAACAAGGTGTTTCGGCACGTCAGGATTATCAACGTGCCTACAATGCCTATCGTCAGGCGCAGATTCAGGTACAGGCTGCACGAAGCCGTCTATCTGCCTTGGGTGCATCCAGTGGCAGTCAGGGGCGCTATGTCTTGACCGCACCGTTAAGTGGGGTGGTGAGCCTGAAAGATATTGTGGTTGGTGAGCAAATTACTGCAGATAAGCAGCTCTTTGTGATTGATCAGCTGGATCAACTCTGGATTGAATTTATTTTACCGAGCGTGAATAACATCAATGTCCAACCCGATCAGCAGATCGAGTTTAAATCACTGCAAACCAATAATAGCTTTAAAGCACAAATTCAGACCTTAACCACAGCAGCAGATACGCAAACGGGTCGTTTGCAGGTACGTGCCAAAGTGTTAACGCCTGCCAAAGAATTACGACCAAACTTAATGGTGAATGTGCTGCTAGATGGCACCGATAAAAAACCTGTGTTGCGGGTTGCCAAAGCCGCGATTCAGCAGATCGATGGCAAAGCCACGGTTTTTGTGGCCAAGCAAGAAAAAGACCAAATGCATTTCACGCCAACACCTGTTCAGCTCGGCAGTTATTCAAGTGATGGGCAATGGGTGGAAATTCAATCTGGCCTGACTGAAAAGCAACAATATGTTAGTCAAGGCAGTTTCCTTTTGAAATCTGAGATCGAGAAAGGAGAGGCCGAGCATGGACACTAAGGATAATTTGGGGCTTCCGCCTGCGGAAGGCCTATTTGATCGGATTATTCAGTTTTCAATCCGCAATGCGATCTGGGTCATGCTGTTTGTGGTGGCATGGATCGGGGTTGGGATTTATAGCTATCAGAAGCTTTCGATTGATGCCGTCCCTGACATTACCAATGTTCAGGTACAAATTAATAGTCAGGCTGGTGGCTTTACTGCGCCTGAAGTTGAGCAACGGATTACCTATCCGATTGAAAATGCCATGTCTGGTATTCCAAATCTGGAACAGACCCGCTCAATCTCACGCTATGGCTTATCGCAAGTCACGGTGATTTTTAAAGATGGGACCGATATTTATTGGGCGCGTCAGCTGATTAATCAGCGTTTGCAGGAAGCCAAGAGTGCTTTGCCAGATGATATTGACCCGCAAATGTCACCGATTTCAACTGGTCTGGGGGAGATTTATCAATGGGTAGTCAAAGCGGAACCGAATGCGAAAAAGGCAGATGGGACGCCGTATCAAGCCATGGATTTGCGTGAAATTCAGGACTGGATTATTCGTCCTCAATTACAGCGAGTGCCAGGTGTTGCAGAAATTAATACCATCGGGGGATATAACAAGACCTATGTGGTTTCTCCTGATTTAAAACGTTTGCAACAACTGCAAATTCCGTTATCTGATTTGCAAACGGTGCTGACCGAAAATAATGAAAACCGCGGTGCGGGTTTTATTGAAGAAAATGGTCAACAGCTCACCGTGCGTATTCCAGGTATGCTGAAAACCGTACAAGATATTGAAAACGTGACGGTTAGTACCAAAAATGGTTTGCCGATCCGTGTTGCTGATGTCGCAACCGTTTCGATTGGCCATGATTTGAGAACTGGTGGTGCGACCTATAACGGTGAAGAAACGGTACTCGGTATCGCGATGATGATGATGGGCGAGAACAGTAAATCGATCGCCCAGGCACTCGACAGCAAAGTGCAGGAAATCAAACGCTCATTGCCTGAAGGGGTAGTGATTGAAACTGTTTACAACCGTAGTAATTTAGTGGATAAGGCCATTAAAACGGTAGCCAAAAACCTGATTGAAGGTGCAATCCTAGTGATTGTGATTCTGTTTGTGTTCTTGGGGAACTTCCGTGCCGCATTAATTACCGCCTGTATTATTCCTTTGTCGATGTTGTTTACCCTGACGGGGATGGCGGAACAGAAAATCAGTGCCAACCTGATGAGTCTCGGGGCACTGGATTTTGGGATTATCGTTGATGGTGCAGTGGTGATTGTCGAAAACTGTATTCGACGGCTAGCCGAAGCACAACATCATAAGGGGCGATTGCTGACCCGTTCTGAACGTTTCACCGAAGTTTTCTTGGCAGCGAAACAAGCGCGACGTCCACTGATTTTTGGACAAATCATTATTATGGTGGTGTATTTACCGATCTTTGCGTTGGCTGGTGTGGAAGCAAAAATGTTCCATCCTATGGCAATGACGGTGGTGTTGGCCTTGATCGGTGCCATTATTTTATCAGTGACCTTTGTCCCTGCGGCAGTGGCTTTATTTGTTACTGGTGAAGTGAAAGAGAAAGAAAGTCGCTGGATGGCGGCATTAAAGCGCAATTATGAGGCCTTATTGGATAAAGCCTATGCTTTCCGTTATGTCGTGATAGCAGGAGCAATCACGATTTTAGTCTTAACTGCTGCAATCGGCTCGCGCGTCGGCAGCGAGTTTGCACCACAACTGAGTGAGGGTGACTTTGCCTTGCAGTTGATGCGTGCGCCGAGTACCGGGATTGAAGAGTCACTCAAAATTCAGGAAAGTGTTGAGAAGCAATTACTCGCAGAATTCCCTGAAATTAAAGCAATCTTTGCACGTACGGGTACAGCCGAAGTGGCAACGGATGTGATGCCACCGAATATTTCCGATGCCGTGGTGTTATTAAAACCGCGTGATCAATGGCCAGATAAGTCGGAAACCATTGATGATCTTCGAACTCGAATGTTGGCTTATGTGGAGAAAATCCCGGGTAATAACAGTGAGTTTTCACAACCGATTGAACTACGTTTTAATGAATTAATTTCGGGTGTGCGTAGTGATATTGGGGTGAAGGTGTTTGGTGATGATATGCAGGTCTTGAATCAAGAGGCTGAAAAAGTTGCTCAAACTCTGAGAACCATCACGGGTTCGAGCGAAGTTAAAGTCGAGCAGACGGACGGTTTACCGTTGCTGAATGTGGATATTGACCATGCACTGGCGGCGCAATATGGCTTGTCGGTGAAATCGATCCAAGATTTGGTTGCCGCAAGTATTGGTGGTCAAAGTGTCGGGCAAATTTTACAGGGCGACCGCCGTTTCGATTTTGTCGTACGTTTAGATGATGTGATGCGTACGCCACAACAATTGGCCATGTTACCGATCCAACTGCCGAATGGCGGATTAATCAAATTGCAAGACGTTGCAAAAGTGGAAAACATTTTAGGCTTGGCTCAGGTCAGTCGTGAGAATGGGAAACGCCGTGTCGTGGTGACCACCAACGTTCGAGATCGCGATTTAGGCTCGTTTGTGGGTGAGATGCAACAGAAGTTATCACAGCAAAAATTACCAAGCGGTTATTGGCTGGGTTATGGTGGGCAATTTGAAAATCTTGCCTCGGCTAAAGCCAGAATGCAGATTGTGGTGCCATTGGCCTTGTTGATGATCTTTATTCTGTTGATGGCTGTGTTTAACAATTTTAAAGAAAGTTTGTTGGTCTTTAGTGGTGTACCGTTTGCGCTGTCGGGTGGATTGGTGGCGCTGTGGCTACGTGATATCCCATTGTCCATGTCCGCAGGGGTGGGGTTTATTGCCCTTTCGGGTGTCGCAGTATTAAATGGTTTGGTGATGCTCAGCTTTATTAAAGAGCTGCGGGCACAATATGATGTTCATTATGCTACCTGGCATGGCGCGATATTGCGTTTACGTCCCGTTCTGATGACTGCTTTTGTTGCATCGCTTGGTTTTATTCCGATGGCGATCGCTACAGGTACGGGTGCAGAAGTACAGCGTCCACTGGCAACCGTGGTGATTGGTGGAATTATTTCATCCACCTTGCTGACCTTACTGATCCTGCCCGTGGTATATCGTTGGATGAATGAAGCGAAACAGAGCAAACGTCAGGAAAGTGCAATTTAATCCGTTTATGCTATCTTCTTAATGAAGCACTTGATTAAGAAGAATCTGAACCAGCCAAAGCGATTTTCGCTTTGGCTGCCTGTAAGACTGCAACAGGTCTTGCTTTGATAATGATAAAAGGAGTCCTACATGAGTGGACATCAAGGGCATGACCATAGTCATGCAGCAGTCACAGAAGGTAATATCAAAAAACTCACCATTGCGCTGATACTGACTTCAACCTTCTTGGTGGTTGAAGTGGTCGCAGGTTTAATAACGCAAAGTTTAGCCTTACTGTCCGATGCAGCGCATATGTTTACCGATGCCGCTGCGTTGGCGATTGCGTTGGTGGCGATTAAAATTGCCAAACGTCCAGCAGATAACAAGCGCACGTTTGGCTATCAGCGTTTTGAGATTCTGGCGGCATTGTTTAATGCGTCGATGTTGTTCTTTGTGGCCATGTATATCCTGTACGAAGCGTATCAGCGCTTTACGCAACCGCCTGAAATTCAAAGTGTTGGTATGTTGATTGTGGCGAGCTTGGGTCTGATTATTAATCTCATTTCCATGAAGCTGTTAATGTCCAGCGCGGCAGAAAGCCTGAATATGAAAGGTGCCTATCTGGAAGTGTTGAGTGATGCACTGGGTTCAGTCGCAGTTATCGTGGGTGCGGTCATTATCTATTACACCAACTGGTACTGGGTTGATACCATTCTTGCGGTCGCGATTGGTTTCTGGGTCTTACCGAGAACATGGATTCTGCTCAAGCAGAGTATCAATATTTTATTGGAAGGCGTGCCTGAAGAAGTGGATATTGAAAAGCTTAGAAATGATCTACTGTCGTTGGAGGGGGTGGAAAGTATCCATCAGTTGAAGGTTTGGGCGATTACCTCAAAGAATATTCATTTGACTGTTCATCTGTTTGCACCAAATGCCGATCGTAATCAGTTACATCGTGCTGCAACCGAAATGTTATCGCATGAGCATGGCATTGCTGAGGTGACTTTACAGATTGAAGATGATGCAGAAATCAACTGTCAGCATACCCATCAACATGCTGAAAAAGCTGAACAAGATCTTTCACATCAGCATTAAGCTGATGTGAATCTCTATCTAAATATTTATTAGTTCTGCCATTCATGATTGCAGTCACGGCATTTCCAATATTTCTGTGCCTGCATAAATGCTTGCATTGAAATTTTAAAATCAGGTAGATCACGCCAGAACAGAACGCCTGCAATGACACAGATTGCAAAGACGACAACCGTCGCAATTTGCAGGCCTTGTCCCGCACCATTGCCAAAAATCCACATGCCAACGCTGATCAGCACCAAGAGCAACAAAATAAAAATTGCTGGAACTAAAAGCACCAAACTTTTAGGTACATTCGGACGGGGGCTGTTCATCCCTTGACTGACAGGCATGATTTTTGCGCTTTGACATTTGGGGCAACGATATTGCATAGAGAATTCCTATTCGGTTTTGTTCATTTTAACGAAAATTATGTGAAAGCAAAAATCCTGAGCCTTTCAAATACATAAATTTACTTATTTTTATTGTTTATCGTACTCCAGCGTCAAGCATCGTATTGGCTTTACAAGCGCTGCGACAGCTCGTCTAAAGCCATTCGCAAAAGCAGGGGCAGTCTGCTAAGTTGCAACTTGAGCAGGCTGAAGAATGCGAAAGGAAGCGCATGTTACCCACCAAGATTCTCAAATTGCGTTTAGCGCGTATTCAGAAGGGAAAAGAACATCTGTCAGCTCAAGAGAAGCTCATGCTGGTGACGATGCAAAGTCCTGACCTCAGTGCGCATTTTCTGTTACGTTTATTTAAAGTGGTTTTACCCAAACAATGGCAATTCAGGCATGAGAATGCGGAAGACATGCTCTATGCTGACCAATTGATTCAGCTGATTGAAGATGAGTTAATGAGTGCTTATGAGTCGCATGCGCGTAAATATGCATGGTATGAGCAGTGTTTGGTCTATAGACTGAATTTCATTGTGAAACAGCCGAATCAGCAACACATCAATGGCTATCTGCGTCAGTTGGATCGCTGTCTGGATCAACAACCGAAAATTGATCTCTTGCATTATTTCCAACAACATTATCCGAGTGCACAACATGCGATTGCACTGGCCAAAGCTTATGCCGGGGCGACGCAATACACGCAAGCGATTGAATACTATGAATGGGCAGCACAACAATCGCAACAACGCAATGAAAGCGCTTTTTATGCTTATATTGATTGTTTATTAAGTCGCAATCAGCCTGAATATCAGCCACAGCTGAGTGATGTTGAATATGCCCTTCATTTGTTGTTGCACCATCTGAAACCAATTGATCAGAAAAATCAGAACCAGCGATTACAACGTGTAGTCAGCTTATTATTACCCGAGTCCATTCTGCAAACACGGACATCAAATCCCCCTCTGCTGGCGGATTTGGGACGTGGTCTGAATTCACTGGGAAAATCCTTAAATAGCATTTTGGGTGTTAAGCAAGTGCATCTTCCTTTTAGTCAGGAGGTGATTGCAACTGCACCACAGCTTTTAACCGGGCAGAGTGTGTTCACGAGCTTGCATCAGCAAAATACGATGCAAGCCGCATGGCAGCATCTGCTGGCGCAAGGTATGAGCAGTACAGGGCAAGCCGATCTACCGCTGACTTGTTTATGGCAAGCCATCCAACAGAATGCAGAGATTTTGTGCTTATTACAGCACCCTGTTCAATATGCGGTATTGCTTGATCAACTGAGCCAGGCTGATTCGGAACCAAAGCGAGATTTTGATTTAGGTCATATTCAGATCATCTTGGAACAAGGTTTGATGAGCTATTTAGGTGATATTCGTTTGAATAAACGGCATCCTGAACGGAATGCACTTTATATGCAACGAGATGTGGTTGTTCAAGATATGATTGCTTTTGCATTCTGGTTTAATCAGGAGGTTTTAAGTCCTCATCTGCAACAACAGACTCAACAGCTTCGCCAGGTTCAAGGGTTGTTGAGACAATTGGATGCATCAGCTTTAATCAGCCATTTATTTGCATTGCAGTTTGAAATGCATAAACGTGTGCACGATCTCGCTGACTGGATGATGCTAAAACTGGTTAAAGGTAGTCAGTTTGAGCAAATGCAAGCCGCATGGGTGGCTTTACGTGAATTATCGAATTTCGGTGTTGGGCAAGAGCAAGTACGGCAGTTGGGATCGATTTTAGAACAGTATAAAGTGCTGCGTTTAGAGCAAATTCAGATGCTTGGCTCCGACGATAGACAAGCATCTATTCAGGTTGATGAACCATAGAATTTTATCTAAAACTGCTGTTGGTCTGATGTGGCAAATAATTTGAAGCGATGCAACAAAAATACGCAAATCACAGCGCAGAGCATGCTAATCTACAGAAAAATATCTAATAAGTTCAGAAAGCAGATTGATGCTCATAAGAAATGAGTCTGTAAGAAAGGGAAGAGGGAGAGCATCTTGAATCGACAAGATGATAAAAAGGCGATGTTCGATATAATGCCGGCTGATGCGGAAGTTTCTGCCGAGAAACCATCATTATCACGTCGACTGATTAATAAAACATTGCAGCATGCACAGGATGCGGTGGAATTTGCCAGTGATACGTCGCGCAATATTGCGGGTGTGGCAGATGCAGCACTCGATGCCCTGGATCATGTCACACATCATACCAAGCGTGGTGTCGAAGGAGTGCGCAATACCGTACGAGATATGGTATCGGAGACCAGTGAAGCAGCACGTCAGGTGGCTTTGGCCATGGCAAGAGCCTCTTTGGGCAAAAGTAGTCTGACCTTGTATCTACCCGAAATGTTGCTCAATAATCAAATTCGCAAGCGAATGGATCGTAGCGAAATTGATGACATTAAAATTGAATGTGGGAATGACCGTTTCCATATTGAATTGGATGGGCATTATCGCCGTTTTCTATATCGTCTTTCACTTGAATTTAATGTCTTGGAATGTCGTATCGGACAAGAAAAGTATTTACGTTTACGTCAGGTTGATGAGCATCTGGATTTACAAATCCGTCATGGCGGAACCCTGACCAATTGGGCAGCACGTCGTGTTGGCAATGTCAGTTTTGAATTAATTAACTCCTTACCAATTCCGTTTTTGATTAATCATCTGATCCGTGATGTGCCCGGCATTCAAAAAGAAGGGCATCGCTTATGGTATATCGATCTGGAAGAAGCAGGCTTTATTGATTTCATTAATAACCGCTCATGGATGGTGGATAAGTTATTAAACCTGACTGATTTTAGTATTTTACCGGGCTTAAATATCTTGCAAGAAAGCCGTGAGCTGGTCCAGCAACTGGTGGATCAATTCGAGATCCGTGGGCTGCGTGTACAGTCTGGACGATTAGAAGTTCAGGTCGGGATTGGAACTGAATAGGCAATAAAAAAGCCACTGTCAATGCAGTGGCTTTTTCAGAATTTGGCGTCCCTACGGGGATTCGAACCCCGGTTACCGCCGTGAAAGGGCGATGTCCTAGGCCTCTAGACGATATGTCACCAAACTGTCAAGAAGGTGAGGAGACAGTTTGTTCAAAATATAGCAAAACAGTTCAGCGGTCTTCTGCGTATCGTACAAAGCAGAGTGTGCTTCCTTACCATCAAACTCGATTCCGGCCTGAATACAGGCACGTGCCAACACGGTTTGCCCAAACATGACTGCACTTAAGGTCACCGTATCAAACACCGAAAAGCTGTGAAAAGGATTCTGGTTTTTGGTTCCAGAACGTGCAATTGCAGCTTGCAGGAAACCTAAGTCAAAGTGCGCGTTATGACCGACCAATACCGCGTGGGTACAGTGTTGGGCTTTGCGTACTTCATTCAATGATTTGAAAATGCGACGTAAAGCACTTCGTTCATCCTCAGCCATTGCAACACGCATTGGGTTAAATGGGTCAATCCCAATAAAATCGAGTGAACGACGATCAAGATTTGCACCTTCAAATGGATTGATATGTGCTTGAAATGATGGACCTGGGACAAACTGTCCTTGTTCATCATAGACAATCGGGATACAGGCAATTTCAAGTAGGGCGTCGGTTTGCGAATTAAAACCTGCAGTTTCTACATCGACGACAACAGGTAAAAATCCACGAAAACGCTGTCCGATCACAGGCGCTTTATTTTCTTCTTGGGTCACACTTTTCTCCATTGCAGTGTTTTACCTGCATGAAGTGGGATAATTTTCTGATCTTCTAGGTAATCAAAAGATT
>NZ_BBTF01000025.1:0-55821 GCF_000876115.1 Acinetobacter sp. NBRC 110496 | reverse complement strand
TCAAACTTATCAATCAACCCAAGAATTCAACCACTTTAAGCCAAATCCTTGTTTCTCAACAAGTTTTTATCTGCATCACCGCCGATGGATGTGCATTCTACAGCATTCACAACCCAATACAACCCCCTTTTTTATTATTTTCTATTGCATGTTTCTTTTTTCTACAAAATCAGTGTTTTCGTTGTTTTTATCAGCTATTTACGTATAAAAAGCAGGCTCATAGCCTGCTTTTTATTATTTTCTTTTCGATTTAATCAGTGAAAGTCACACGTGCAATCGCTTTTTTACCCGATTGAATGATTAAAGTGACATTCTCTTTTACAGAGTAGCTCATATCAACCACATTCCAATCGACTTTAACCGCACCACGACCCACTGCATCTTTTGCAGCAGCGGCATTCGGGTTTAAACCTGCCACGCGAAGAATGGTTGCAATAAATAACTCACCACCAAACTCGCCACGAGAAATGGTTACTTCTGGGGTATCTTCGGGTACTTCACCTTCAGTTACACGGTTACCTGCACTCTTGTGTGCATTTTCTGCGGCTTCTGCATCATGGAAACGTTCAACCAACTCAAGCGCCAAGATACGTTTAATTTCTTGTGGGTTACGGCCTGCAGCCATTTCATCCAGTAAAACTTTGATTTCATCCAATGACTTAAAGCTGAGTAAATCAAAGTAACGCTCGATCAAACTATCTGGCATCGACAAGATTTTTTGGTACATCGCACCTGGGGTATCAAATACGCCAATATAGTTGCCTAGAGATTTAGACATCTTGTTCACGCCATCTAAACCTTCAAGAATCGGCACGGTAATGCAGACTTGTGATTCTTGACCATAGCGACCTTGTAAGGTACGGCCCATCAATAAGTTAAAGGTCTGGTCTGTTCCACCCAACTCTACATCCGCTTCAAGCGCAATTGAGTCATAACCTTGAACCAATGGATACAGGAATTCATGAATTGCGATTGGCTGATGACTATTATAACGCTTGGTAAAGTCATCACGCTCTAACATACGCGATACGGTTTGCTGGCTTGCCAGTTGAATCAAATCAGCCGCGGTTCTTTGGCTAAACCATTCTGAGTTTAAACGGACTTTGGTTTTATTTGGATCTAAGATTTTAAAAACTTGTTCTTGATAGGTTTTTGCATTGGCAATCACTTGCTCTTGTGACAACGGTGGACGCGTTGCGCTTTTGCCCGTTGGATCACCGATCATAGCGGTATAGTCACCAATCAAGAAGGTCACTTCATGTCCCAAATCTTGGAAAGTTTTTAATTTATTAATTAGAACCGTATGTCCTAAGTGTAAATCTGGAGCCGTAGGGTCAAAGCCTGCTTTTACACGGAGTGGACGATTCTCTTTGAGTTTTTTCAATAAATCTTCTTCAGAGATAATCTCGTGCGTGCCTCGTTGAATGAGAGCAAGCTGTTCTTCGGCTGGCAAGAAATTTGACATCACAAAACCTAAACACATCAGTTATTCAATTTGTGCGATATACTAACATTTTTTCAGCATCTTGCAGGATAAGTTGTATATGAGCGCGATCTATATTGGTGTAATGACAGGCACGAGCATGGATGGTGTTGATATTGTTGCAACTTCATTCGACCCTTTAACACTGCATGCCACGCTGACTGTGCCTTTTGAGCCTGAATTACGTGATGAGTTAATGGCATTAACGCTGCCAGACGACAATGAAATTGATCGTATGGGCAAAGCTGATGTGGCTTTGGCACAAATGATTGGGCATGGCATCAATCAACTGATTGAAAAGAATAATTTAGACCGAGCACAGATCAAAGCGATTGGATCACATGGGCAGACCATTCGTCATCGCCCAGAACATGGTTTTACCTTACAAATTGGTGATCCCAATATCATCACTGAAATTACACAGCTGCCTGTAGTTTCTGATTTTCGTCGTCGCGATATGGCGGCAGGTGGTCAAGGCGCGCCCTTGGTTCCCGCATTCCATCAAGCACTGTTTCAACATGACAGTATTCACCGTGTGCTTTTAAATTTAGGTGGCATTGCCAATGTCAGTATGCTGCCTGCCAATAGCCTGGACGGCGTATATGGCTTTGATACGGGCCCAGCCAATATCTTGATGGATGCTTGGTGTCATCGCCATACTGGGCACCCTTATGATGAAAATGGTGACTGGGCAGCCTATGGCAATCCCATTCGCTCTTTATTAGATCGCCTACAAAGCCATGAGTTTTTTGCCAAAGAACCACCAAAGAGCACGGGGCGGGAAGATTTTAACCTAGAATGGCTAGATGAACAGCTCAGTGATTGGCGCAATGATCTCGGCTATGACGAGCTGGAAGATACCCCCGAAAATGTTCAGGCTACCTTAATGAAACTGACCACACGTGCCATTAAGAAAGCGATTTATCGCAGTAAAGAAAGCATGCCAACAGGGGAAATCTATGTCTGTGGTGGCGGTGCCTATAACTCACATTTACTTGAGCAACTCCGTTGGCGTTTGCGCAAGCACAATTGGTCTGTTCAGACCACGGATGCGCTCGGCCTAGCCCCAACATGGGTAGAGGCTACGGCATTTGCATGGTTAGCCATGCGTTTCGTCGAGCAGCTCAGTGGTAACTTACCTGCTGTCACAGGCGCATCGGGTGACCGTATTCTCGGCACCATTACAGTCGTCTAAGGCCATAAAAAAAGCTTCTCAATTGGAGAAGCTTTTTTACAGCAAAAATCTATTAAATCGAGAACGATGAACCACAACCACAAGTGGTGGTCGCATTCGGGTTTTGAACTACAAAACGAGAGCCCTCAAGCCCTTCCAAATAATCGACTACTGATCCAACAAGATATTGATAACTGAGTGAATCAACCAGCATTTTAACGTCGCCATTCATAAATTCAGCATCATCTTCATTGACGCTTTCAGCGAAGTTAAAGCCATAAGAGAACCCTGAACAACCACCACCTGTTACATAAACACGTAACATAAGGTCGTTATTCCCTTCACTTTCGCGTAGTTGGCGAACTTTGTTAGCAGCACTATCTGACAATTCTAGAGCTTGGGCGTTCATGATGGATATTCCTCAGACTTCAATACGTCTTTCATAAATAAAAGACCCGATATGTAGTATAACATACTCAATATCGGGTCTGTATTTGAAGTTTTAAAGTCTCCTCAAACACTTTTTACAAGATTATTTATAGTTCTCATCTTGTAGACCACATTCAAAATTCTTGGCATCTTCACGGCAACGGAATTGCCATAACAATTTCATCATGCGCTTGTCGTAAATTCCTTTTGCTGTCAGATTGATCCGTGCTTCACGCATCAACTTTTGATAGCCTGGTTTATCTGCAGCAGGTACTTCCATCCAGTATTTTTGTGGAATATCAGCTTTCATCTTACCTAGAATACCAAAGGCACGTGGCAGTTGGGCCTTGACCCACTCTCTCGACTTTTGACCAAACCCTTCTGGGAATTTTTCAGGACGAATAATTAAATTGCCTGTTACTTGTAAAATCGGATAATTGACAATCGCACCTTTGCTTCCTAAACCCTTATATAATTCTAAAGGCTTAAAGGCTGCAGCTGGTGCACCAATAATATCGACCTGACCATTATTAAACTTGGCACCAAAATTAGTGATATCTGAGCTCACTGCTTGCGCACCCACTTGTGCAGCCATAATTTTCTGTGCTTCATCATAATCGAGTACGGCGATTTTCTTGCCTGCGGCCTTGGCCACTGTATTGATATTACGGTCATTCACCAAGAGATAGGCATCCCCCACAGGGATGACTCCAACCACTTCGTATTTGCCATTGACCATGGCTTTGGCAAAGGTTGGGCTAGCTAAACCCTGCATAACCTTTACCGCGAGCTTAAGATCCGTAATCGCCCCGATTGCATCCAATGAACCGGTAAACTGATTAAATTGGCGTCCCCGCATTCCGGTAATACTGACCCCATCACATTTACCTGCTTTAAAGTCTTCTGCAATGACGGCCTCATTGGTTCCGACTTTTAGCTCAATATCAGCGCCCCATGTTTTTGCAGCGAGTTGATAATCCTTCATTAATGCATAGACATCACCACTTTTACCGACGATATCAAATACACAAATTGTTTGTTTGGCCTGAGCACCCGCAGATGCCGCAGCAATCCCTGTAGCGACTAATAATGTTTTAAACCATTGCATGTTATTTTTTCCTTTGCATCTATGTGATTGTTGTTGCATCACACCCAAAATTTAAAATTAAGCGATATCCTGATCTGGGTTTCAAATGAATATATGTTTTTATACAGTTACGTCCAATCATCCTGATTAAAACATATTTTTAAATCTCACGATTTCATTTGGATTGTTATATTGAATTATGATCCTGCTCTTTAGCAAACAAGACAATGGCTTAAATGACATCTACAAAAAAACAAAAAGCCTAGATGAATCTAGGCTTTAAGTACACTTTATTGCAATTACTGATTATTCACCAGGTAGCGCACATTCAAAGTTTGCTTTGTCTACTGAACAACGCGCTTTCTTCAATACAGACATCATGCCTGCATCGTAAACACCACGTTTGGTTAAGTCCATACGACCATCACGTAACAGTTTTTGATATTTCAAGTTATCTTCAGCAGTCAAGTTCATTTTATATTTCGCAGGAATTTCAGCTTCATAACGCTTGATCATTGCGAAAGCTTTTGGAAGCTGTTTCACAAAATAATCACGCGATTTTTGGCCAAAACCAGCAGGGAATTTCTCTGGACGAATCACAAGATCCGCAGTGACTTGGAGAACAGGGAAGTTAAACATCGCACCGTTTGTACCCAAACCTTTGCTTAATTCTAATGGTTTATAGGCATAAGCAGGTGCACCGACCATATCCACCTGGCCGTTGTTAAATTTCGCAGCAAAGTTAGAAATATCAGAAAGTACTGCTTGGGCGCCTACGCGTTGTACCATGATTTTTTGTGCATCGTCATAGCCCAATACTGCAAACTTTTTACCTGCTGCCTTTTCAATTGAGTTAATGCTCTTGTCACGTACGAAAATGTAAGCAGCACCTAAAGGCGCGATCCCTGCAACTTCATATTTGTTGCCACCTAAGTTTGTGGTCATTTTTGCTGCGTTACGCGCATCTAACACATAAGTAATTGCACGCTGTGCCACTTCATTGCTTGGCGCACCGCCCAATGAATCTACTGAACCTGCAAATTTGTTATATGGGCGGGCACGCATTGCTGTCATCGCAACAGCAGCACATTTACCTGCTTTAAAGTTATTGTCTGCAACCTGTTCATCCGTGATTGCAAGTAGGTTGACATCCGCACCCCAGCCTTTTGCTGCGAGTGCCCAGTCTTGCATCATTTTGTATGATTCACCTGACTTTCCTAATAAGTCGAATACACACACATCAATTGCTGCCTGAGTAGAAGCAGATACACCTAAGATCGAAGTTGCTGCAAGAGCAAGTGCAATTTTTTTCATATTTTTCATCCTTTCACAAACTTTATGTTTGTCTCCTTGTTCGAAACAAATATTAATCATGTTTCTTGAAAAAAAATAGAGCTTCTACTCTATTTTTATGACCAGATTGTTTATTTTTTACCCTGTTTTATCTATTTCTATTCTTTTCTTAGGCAATTTTGTTATATCTGCCTCAATTTATGTATCGTTTTATATCTAGGCCACTGTTCTCCTTTCTTATTCGCCACTCAAAGTACACTCAAAGTTGGTTCGTTCAACCGTACAACGGGCACGTTTCAGTACATTCATCATACTCGCATCGTACACGCCTTGCTTGGTTAAATTCATACGTCCGTCCCGTAACATTTTTTGGTAACGGGTCTTATCTTCATTGGTCAAGGTAATCTTTTTGGCATTCATTCCTGCCTCTAAACGTTGCACCATGGCAAAGTTACTTGGCAGCTTGTTGACAAACCATTGTCGAGATTGTGCACCAAACCCACTTGGGAATTTCGCAGGACGAATAATCAAGTCGCCTGTGATATTGACCACAGGAAAATTAAATAATGCACCATTGGCTAAACCTTTGCTGATTTCCAAAGGCTTATAGGCATAAGCAGGTGCCGCGATCACATCAACCTGCCCGCTATTAAATTTTTTTACAAAATCTGAAATATCTGAGGGTACCGCCACCAGATCAATACTTTCCACAATGGCTTTTTGAGCTTGGTCATAATGTAAATAAGCAAATTTTTTACCTTTGGCTTTTTCAATGGTATCTATCTTTTTATCTCGTACAAAGATATAAGCCAACCCAACCTGAATAATGCCCGCGACTTCGAATTTATCTCCATTCACAGTTGCGGTTAAACGGTGCTGGTTACGCTTGTCCAGCACATAGCTAATTGCTTTTTGCGCAATCGCATTACTGGTCACAGCCCCAACCGCATCGACAGAACCTGCAAATTTATTATATTTACGTGCACGCATTGAGGTCATGTAGACCGCATCACATTTGCCTGCATCGAAATCTTGCTCTGCTTTTGCTTCATCTTGATAGGGAATGAGCTCGACGTCCCCCTGCCAAGTTTTAGAGGCTAGCTTCCATTCTTCGATCAGTTTATAAGACTCCCCAGCCTTCCCCAATAAATCAAAAACACAAATTTCTTGTTTTGCCTGAACAGAAGTCGTCATGGCACATAGAGCCATCGCCCCGCATACCCAAAGTCCCTTTTTCATCTTGTTTTCCCTTTTTGCTATTCTGCACAATTTTCCATCAGTGCGTATTCAATATAGTCAGATTTTGACCAAAAGCATAGCGCTTTTATCTACATACATCGGGTTTTGCAGCGTTTTAATAAAATCCATCACAGTTTATTTGATGCAAGCCGAACGCCATTGAATGCCAGTTTCATCCTTCCAAAGCCGCTATTTATTCCCCGCCGAGCGTACATTCAAAATTGGTCCGATCCACAGTACAACGCGCACGCTTCAGCACACTCATCATGCTGGCATCATAAATACCCCGTTTGGTCAGTCCTATGCGCGCTTCTCTAAATATTTGCTGATAACGGGTTTTATCTTCATTGCTGAGATTGATTTTATATTTGGCAGGTAATTCGGCTTCAATTCGTTGAATCAGATTAAAATTGGTATTCAACCGGCTCAGAAACCATGTCCGAGAATTCTGCCCAAAAGCATTCGAGAACTTATCAGAACGGATAATCAAGTCCATGGTCATATTCACTGCAGGAAAGGTAATAATCGCCCCTTCATTGCCCAGCCCCTTATACAACTCTAAAGGCTTGTACGCATAAGCGGGTGCTGCCATGATATCTGCCTGCCCATTGTTAAACTTTTTAGCAATATCTGAGATATCTGAAAGTACAGCCTGTCCTCCCAGACTTTTAACTACGATCTTTTGCGCTTCGTCATAACCGAGAACAGCAAATTTTTTACCTTTGATTTGCTCAATGGTATTCATTTTCTTATCTTTAACAAAAATATAAGCCAATCCGATTTGCGAAATACCTGCAACCTCATAGCTTTCTTGATCAACAGTACTGATCAAACGGCGCTGATTACGCTTGTCCAAAGCAAAACTTATTGCCTTCTGCGCAATGGCATAGCTAGGTACGGCGCCAATGGCATCAATCGAGCCTGCAAACTTGTTATAACGACGGGCGCGCATTGAAGTCATATACACGCCATCACATTTACCCAGCTCAAAATCATTTTCCGCCAGTGCTTCATTCTGATAGCTGATCAGTAAGGTATCACCATGCCATGCTTTCGCGGCCAATGACCACTCCTCCATGGCTTTGTAGGCTTCTCCAGACTTCCCCAACAGATCAAAAACACATATCTTGTTTACCGCCTGTACGTCTGTGCATGTCCCCAAAACCAGCATTGCCCCCAATGCAAAAACACCCTTGTTCATCCTTAAACCCCGTTGCTCTCTTTTTAATCATGTTGCTTATTTTTCATATAATTTAAATATTAATCTGATTCAGGTCACAAAAATAGAGTGATTACTCTACTTTTCGATGAGCTGATCAATTCAATTCGAACAACTTGATCTTCAATATAAAAATTTGCATTCATGGGCGATCACCTTAAAATGCAGCTATCTATTCGCTATTTTGCATGCTCATGATCCAGTTTGACCAAGTTTCATTACGCCGCGGTGGGCGTGTTCTATTTCAAAAAGCATCGATGCAGCTTCATCCAGGCTGGAAAATTGGTCTTACAGGCGTCAATGGTGCAGGTAAATCCACCTTATTTGCTGCCTTTTTAGGGGATTTGGTTGCAGATGAAGGTAATCTGACCCGTCCTGCGGTCTGGACTGTGGCGCATATGGCACAGGAAATCAAAGCGCTGGAAATGCCAGCACTTGATTTTGTTCTGTCTGGTGACGAAGAATATTGGGATATTCAAGAAAAATTAGCACACCCTGATCAACTGAGTAATGATGATTTGGCTCAACTGCATGGCCGTTTTGATGAGATTCATGGCTATGCTGCGCCTGCCAAAGCTGCGCAACTCATGGCGGGTCTTGGTTTCCTTGATCATCAACTCCGTTTAAATGTCGCAAGCTTTTCTGGTGGATGGCGCATGCGCTTGAACTTGGCGCGTACCCTGATGAGCCGTTCGGACTTGTTGTTACTGGATGAGCCAACCAACCACTTGGACTTGGATGCGATCTTGTGGTTAGAAGACTGGCTCAAAGCTTATGAAGGTACACTGGTTCTGATTTCACATGACCGAGATTTCTTGGACGCGATTACCGATCATATTTTGCATATCGAAAACCAAGAACTGACCTTATATACAGGCAATTATTCTACTTTTGAAACAACTCGTAGTGAACGTTTAGCACAACAACAACAGGCTTTTGAAAAACAGCAAGAAACCCGTGCCCATCTACAGAAGTTTATTGACCGCTTTAAGGCCAAAGCCACCAAAGCCCGTCAAGCACAAAGTCGGATTAAACAGTTGGAACGGATGCAGCAACTGGCGCCTGCGCACGTTGATACCCCATTTACTTTTAGCTTCCGTGAACCAACTAAAATGAGTTCGCCATTGTTGAGCTTAGAGGCTGCAACCATAGGCTACGGCGATAAGATGATTGCCGAGAAAATTCGTCTGCAAATTACTCCAAGTTCCCGAATCGGTTTACTGGGAATGAATGGTGCTGGTAAATCTACCCTAATTAAGGCCTTGGTCGGTGATTTACCCCTGCTTTCCGGCGAACGTAAAGCCTCTGAACTCCTCAATATCGGTTATTTTGCGCAGCATCAAATGGATGCTCTCGATGCCCATGCCAGCCCAATGTTGCAATTGGCGCGTATTGCTGACAAGCAGATCAGTGAGGCAGCATTACGCGCCTTTTTAGGCGGATTTGGCTTTAGTGGTGAGCGTATGGATACGCCATGTGAGAGCTTCTCTGGGGGGGAGCGCGCCCGTTTAGCCTTGGCATTGATCGTATGGCAACGCCCAAATGTCTTGATTCTGGACGAACCAACCAACCATTTAGACTTGGATATGCGCCTTGCGCTGACCATGGCATTACAAGACTTTGAAGGCGCTGTGGTGTTGGTATCACATGAACGCCAGTTAATTGCCAGTGTCTGTGATGACCTACTCTTAGTCCACGCCGGCAAATGCAGCGAGTTTGAGGGTGATTTACAAGACTATGCCAAATGGTTACGCGAAGCTCGCCAGCAACAGATCAATGCACAAAGTGCATTACAGCAACAAAGTACCAATACACAGGTGCCCGCATTAAAAGTAGACAAAGAAGCCCAACGTAAAGAAGCGGCTCGGCGCCGTGAAATGACCCGACCAATTCGGAAAAACATCGAAAAAGTCGAAGCTCAGATTGAAAAAGTTCAGCCACGTTTAACCGAGATTGAAAATGCTTTAGCAGATAGCGCCTTGTATGAAGCCAACCGCAAAGATGATTTGATCAAGCTCATGAACGAACAAACTGAATTGAAAGCCAAATTAGAGCAGCATGAAGAACAACTTTTAGAGCTGATGATGGAACTCGAAGAGCTGGAAAGCTCATTTGCAGATTAAACCGCCGTGTGATTCATACAGCGATGTATTTTGAGCTGTATGAATCACTGCTTTTAAGGTCATTTGTTTCAACAGGATCATCCCATTGATGGGCTTAAAAGATGCTTTGGATACTTAAAAACACTATGAATATCATTAAAAATGTCATGAATTTGTCGAGAATTTAGGATAAGGTGAAAAGTGGAACTTTCTCAGAAAATTGAGCTTTAGTGTCAGGCTCGATATACTCAGCCCCACAGTGGTAAATTTATAACTGATGAATGAATCCTGAGGGTTAAATTCAATTCACATTTTTGTACTTTAATTTGGTGAGTACTCTATTTTGGATCATACAAACTGAATGAATTCTTTAGATTTTCTTTTTAATTTTGAACATATTCTGCCAGTCTTGGTTCAAGAGTACGGTTTATGGATTTATGCCATCCTTTTTCTGATTATTTTTTCAGAAACCGCCTTTGTGTTTATGTTTTTTTTACCAGGTGACAGTCTGTTACTCACCGTAGGCGCTTTGTGCTCTGTCGTTGAAATCATGCATCTTGGCTATATGATCAGTCTCCTATTTTTTGCAGCAGCACTGGGCTATATGGTGAACTATCATATCGGTCGACATTTTGGTGATCGTATATTCAACGTGAAATCACGCTTTATTAAGCAGGAATATCTCCAAAAGACCAATGTGTTCTTCTTGAAACACGGCGGCAAAACCATTTTACTGGCTCGTTTTATTCCTTTTGCACGCTCATTTGCACCTTTGGCTGCAGGTTCAAGCAACATGAACTACACCCATTTTGTGATCTATAACATCCTGGGTGCTTTACTTTGGATTAGTGTTCTGGTCACTGCAGGATATCTCTTTGGCCACGCCTTAATTCAAGTCAGCGATTTTGTGGAAAATTAACCACGCAACAATACGTTCCACGTGAAACTTAGCCAATAAAAAAGCGATGATTATGAATAATCATCGCTTTTTTATTTAGATTGAGAATATGTAAAACAGATGCCTAAGCTAATTAAGCATCAATATCCGCATTCAGGGCATTCTCTTCAATAAAGGCACGACGTGGTTCAACATCATCCCCCATCAAGCATGAGAACATACGATCTGCTTCAATCGCATCATCAATGGTTACTTGCAACATATTACGATTTTCAGGATCCATGGTGGTTTCCCAAAGCTGCTCAGCATTCATCTCGCCCAAGCCTTTATAGCGTTGGATCATCATGCCACGACGCGAGTCTTGTAAAATATGCTGCCATACCTGATGGAAATTGCTGACCTGAATACGACGATCACCTTTTTGAAGATAAGCACCCTCTTCCAACAATTTAAACCAGCTTTTCGAGTTTTTCAGTAAACGCGCATATTCAGCAGAATTTAACAGACCAGCATCCAATAAATACGAATGCGGCAAATTATGTACATATACGGTGACACGCGGCCAGTAGTGTGCAGATTTTTCACCTTGTGCATTTTCACGCTCAAACGCTTCCAAGGTGATTTCTGGACGCAAGCTTGGTTGTAATTTTTCAATTGCAACACGTAACTGCTCTGCCCATGTTTCCACATAGTCACGTTCGTGGTTATGATCCGCTTTGAATGCATCTACTTCAAGTAAACCATCCAACAAACTTGCAGGATAACGTTGAGTTAAGCGCTGTAAGCTCTTTTGTGACACTTGATAATCAGCAATCACTCTTGATAATGCTTCACCAGTAATCGCTGGCGCTTCAGCACTGATATGCAATGAAAGCTCATCAATGGCATTGGAAATCAGGAAGGTTTCCAGTGCTTCGTTATCTTTGATGTACTGTTCATGCTTGCCTTTCTTCAACTTATACAATGGTGGTTGCGCGATATAGATATAACCACGCTCAACCAATTCCGGCATTTGACGGAAGAAGAAAGTCAATAACAAGGTACGGATATGTGAACCATCTACGTCCGCATCGGTCATGATGATGATTTTGTGATAACGCAATTTGTCTGGATTATATTCTTCGCGTCCAATACCACAGCCCAAAGCAGTGATTAGCGTGCCAACTTCTTGGCTTGAAATCATCTTGTCAAAGCGCGCACGTTCAACGTTCAGGATTTTACCTTTCAACGGTAAAATGGCCTGCATTTTACGGTTACGCCCTTGCTTGGCACTACCACCCGCAGAGTCACCCTCGACCAGATAAAGTTCCGACAATGCTGGATCTTTTTCCTGACAGTCTGCCAATTTACCTGGTAAACCAGCAATGTCCAAAGCACTCTTACGGCGGGTCATTTCACGTGCTTTACGTGCTGCATCACGCGCACGTGCGGCATCAATAATTTTGCCTGCAATCGATTTCGCTGCCTGCGGGTTTTCAAGCAAATAAGCTGAAAACTCTTTATTCATCGCCTGCTCGACTGCAGGTTTGACTTCACTCGACACCAACTTTTCTTTGGTTTGCGAAGAGAATTTTGGATCAGGCACTTTCACTGAAATAATGGCGGTTAAACCTTCACGTGCATCATCGCCCGTTACCGCCACTTTTTCTTTTTTCAGTAGACTTTCATTTTCCATGTAGCTGTTTAAGCCACGTGTTAATGCTGCACGGAAGCCTGCAAGGTGTGTACCACCATCTTTTTGTGGAATGTTGTTGGTAAAGCAACGAACATTCTCTTGATAGCTATCATTCCACTGCAATGCCACTTCTACCCCGATGCCGTTATCCGCATCCATGGTGAAGTGAAAGATTTCATTCAGATGAGTTTTACCTTCGTTAATATATTTAACGAACTCAGATAAACCACCTTCATAATCATAAACATGCTCAAGGTTAACGCGCTCGTCACGCAAGACGATACGAACCCCTGCGTTCAGGAAAGACAACTCTCGTAAACGACGTGCCAAAATATCCACACTGAAAATGGTTTGGCTAAACGTGAGTTCACTTGGCCAGAAACGAACAGTGGTCCCCGATGTATCGGTTTCACCGACAACTTTTAACGGATATTGCGGATCACCATGTGCATATTCTTGCTCATGAACCTGACCTGCACGATGAATGGTCAAATGCAATTTTTTAGATAAAGCATTAACAACCGAAACACCAACACCGTGTAAACCGCCCGACACTTTATAACTGTTGTCATCGAACTTACCACCTGCATGCAGAATGGTCAGAATCACCTCTGCCGCAGACACCCCTTCCTCAGGGTGAATATCGGTTGGAATACCGCGACCATTGTCCGATACACTGACCGATTCATCTTCATGAATGGTAACAAGGATCTCGTCACAGTGACCTGCGAGTGCTTCATCGATGGCATTATCCACCACCTCAAACACCATATGGTGCAAACCTGTACCGTCATCGGTGTCACCGATATACATGCCAGGACGTTTACGAACCGCGTCTAATCCACGTAATACTTTAATACTAGAGGAATCATAAGCCTTTTCATTTGTTTGTTCTGTTTGAGAGACTGATTGAGACTCTGAACTCATGGTTACTCCCTAGTAAATATCTAATCTATCCAAAGATGAGGAAATAAAATTATGGCGCAGCAACACTGACTTGGCCTTGGACAACGTGAAACAATTGAAAGGAAATCGACAAATCATGTAAGTGTTTTAATACCGACGCATGGTCTAAGGTGGTCATAAAAACCTGACTTCCTAACTGACTCAATCGCTCAATTAAACGTTGTTGTGCAGCCAAATCTAACTCTGCTGTCAGATCATCTAATAATACCACAGTTTCCTTATTACTCGCATGCAGCATTGCAATTTGTGACAGTTTTAATGCCATGATTAACAACTTTTTTTGGCCCCGAGAAAGTACATCATCGGCATTGCCAAACGGTGTTTTTAGACGTAAATCTGCCCGATGCGGACCATACTCTGTATAACGTCGATCACAGTCTTTTTGATGCTGCTGAACCAAGTCCTGCAGCAACCCCTGTTCAGTATGAAAGCCGGCGTTGTATTCCAACTCGATCTCAATATTGGGCAGGAGTTGTTGTAAATCTTCTTTAAAGAACTGATTCCACTGTTCGACGATGGCCACCCGTTGCGAGTGCAAAATTTCACCATAATCACTAAGCATTTTGTTCCACGGCTCTAGATCAGCCAGACTTGGATAACGCCGTGTTTTTAGCAAACTATTGCGCTGCTTTAAGGCACGTGAATAGTACTGCCAAGCAAAATAAAACTCAGGTTCCACGTGGAACATCAACCAATCCAGTAATTGCCGTCTAGGTTTCGCCCCATGATCGATAATATCGGTACTTTGCGGGTCAATATGCTGTAAGGGCAATAATTTTGCCAACTGCCCCTGGGTGGCAATAGTATCGCCATTGACCTTGATCAGTTGCTCACCCGAAGCCAGCTTTTGCATGCCAATACGCTCACTGGCCGATTGCGCAAACACAATCGCATCCCCAGCCTCATACTGGATGTAATGTTTAGGAATATGCGTACGAAATGAACGCCCAGTGGCCAATAAATGGATGGATTCTAGAATTGAGGTTTTTCCAGAGCCATTGGCTCCGTAAAAAATATTAAACGGTTGCAACTCATGGAGTGCAACCGCCTTTAAATTACGTACACGTTCGATATTTAAACGCGTGATTTGCATACTTAAAAACTCAAATCATCAATCCCAATTAAACACGCATCGGCATCACGACATAAGTTTGATCTGGATGTGCTGGATCTTGCACCAATACCGATTGATTGGCTTCAGTCATGCTCATTTTTACATCATCACCATCCAGTACACTCAATACATCGAGAATATATTGTGCATTGAATGACATTTCCAGTGGTGCATCTTGATATTGAATTGCCAAATCTTCAACCGCTTCATCTTGTTCAGGGTTGTTGGCACGCAATTGCAATGAATCCTGGTTAAAATTCAAGAATACACCACGTAATTTTTCATTACTCAAGATCGCAACACGTTGTAGTGACTGTTTAAACACGTCATGCGCAATAAAGACATGTTTATCCCCCCCTTTCGGGATCACACGGCGATAATCCGGGAATTTACCATCAATCAATTTAGTCGTGAAACGAACCGTAATCTCCCCTTGCTCTTTATCACGGCTTGGGGTGTTAATGGTCACATTTAATAATTCACGGCCAATCAGCAAGGTCAGTTGTTCATCTTCAATACTCAGTAAGCGCTGCAATTCACCCACGGCTTTACGTGGCACAATCGCTTGAATCGGTGCCGATGCATTTGATGAAGCCAACACTTCACATAAAGCGAGACGGTGCCCATCCGTTGTTACGGTACGCAATTGATTTTGATCAATTTCTAGCAAGGTGCCTGTCAGGTAAAAACGGACATCCTGAACCGCCATCGCAAAGGCTGTTTTCTCAAATAAACGCTTTAACTCACGTTGCGTCACCTGTACTTGCGTACCTTGGCTATTTTCAGTGGTAAGTAATGGATAATCTTCTGCTGGAAGCGTCCCCAATACAAAGCGGCTGTTCCCCGATTTTAAAATACAACGCTGATCTTCTGTAATTTGTAAGTCAATCAAGGCTGCTGTCGGAAGAGATTTACAAATTTCGACCAGTTTACGTGCAGGAACTGTGGTTTCCCCCGCTTCCAAACAAGCACCTTCAGCTAACGTGGTACTTGCAACCAATTCGACTTCTAAATCAGAACCTGTAATGGTTAAAGCCTGTTGCGTGGTTTGAATTTTGACATTTGAAAGAATATTCAAGGTATGACGGCGCTCTACAGCCCCCACCACATGGGATAAAACATTGACTAAACTTTCTTTAGCGATTTTCAAACGCACGATTTTATTCCTCTTACAACAGAAGCCGATATGAATGTTAGCAGTGTACTATGCTGCACTTAAAAGCAGTTTGCAACTCTGAAAAATAGATTAACTTTGTAACAGACGAAGTAAGTTTTTATAGTCTTCATTAAAAATAGGGTCTTCTTCCCGCAAACTGACTACTTTTTCACAAGCATGCATCACGGTACTATGGTCTCGACCACCAAACGCCATCCCAATTTCAGGAAAGCTATCCCCTGTTAATTCACGCGCCAGCCCCATCGCGAGCTGACGTGGACGTGCATAAATACGAGTACGTTTTGGTCCAATCAATTCTTTTAGTGGAATACGAAAATATTCACTCACCACCCGCTGGATATTTTCTACACTAATGGTACGTGCACGAATCGCCAGAACGTCTTTCAAAGACTCACGCACCACATCCAAATCAATGACTGTGCCTTTGAAACGTGAAATCGCTACAACTTTATTCAACGCCCCTTCAAGTTCGCGTACGTTTGCAACGACTTGTTGAGCAATAAATAAAGCGCAGTTTCGCGGTAAATCTACACCACTATTTTCTGCTTTTTTCAGCAAAATTTCGATACGGGTTTCAATATCAGGTGGCTCAACGCCGACCGATAAGCCCCATGAAAAACGAGAGACTAAACGTGGATCGAGTTCGGTGAGTTCTTTTGGATAACGATCCGACGTTAAGATAATTTGCTTAGATTCATCTAGTAAAGCATTGAAAGTATAGAAAAATTCAACAAGACTTGCTTCTTTTCCCGCCAGCAAGTGAATATCATCGACCAAGAGCAAATCTAAAGAACGACAATTTTTCTTAAATTCTTCAACCTTACCTTTTTGTAAAGAACTGACAAAGTCCTGCACAAAACTTTCAGAGGTCATATACATCACACGCGCATTCGGTTTGGCTTGCAACAAAGCATTGCCTACCGCTTGCATTAAGTGTGTTTTACCCAAACCTGTTGGACCATATAGAAATAAAGGATTGTGCTGAGATGCCCCCAATTGGGTTAAGACTTTACGACACGTTTCAGCGGCCATTTGGTTGGAACGGCCTTCAACAAATAAAGAGAAGGTAAATAGCGGATTGAGTTGTCTTTTCTTTGGTATTTTTGTGACATTTTGACTGGGGTGTACCAAATCGGATTCTTTTTTCACCTTTACTGGCGCAGCAACAGGCGTGCTCAGCGCAGCTGTTGTGGTCGCTGGTTGCTCATTAGAAGACAAAATTGTCCCCGGGCGTGAATCCACCAGAATTTCAACCTGACGAACTCGGCCTTCAGAGAGTTGTTCAGCAAGAATAGCAATCAGTTCTAAATGGTTATCTTGAATATAGCGTGTCCAATAAGGGTTTGGTGCGTATAAACGCATCACACCATCAACCTCTTCGGCAACTAAAGGACGAATCCACATCGCAAAGACGTTATCAGAGAGCTCTTGTCGCAAGCGAGTTAAGCAGTCTGTCCAGAGCATGTGCATCCCCTATTCCATCCATTTTTAAATTCAAAAAATAAAAATCACCACACCCATCTTTCGAAGGGGTCGCCATTCTAACTAAGTTATCCACATCTGTCAGGCAAATTTATGAGACTTTTGCTGAAAAAGAAAGCATTCGTTTATAAATTCAAATTTAAAACCACTTGTGTATAACTTTTTGCACAAGCTGTGGATAGTTTCAACCCTAAAGTTATCCACAATTTATAAAATTGATAAAAACATGGTTATCCACACCATAACTATATGTTTATTTATAAAAAAACATCACTTTCCACAGAATAAATCCACACTAATAAGAATAAATTTAAATTTTAAAATTTGAATTTACTTATAGGGTTTAAGCAAATTGTGGATAACTGAGCATATCGAAATTTAAATTCAAAATCCAAGAATTAAATTTAAATTAGAAGTTGGATTGTTGATAAGCTTGTCTGTAAGTTGTGAATATAGCTGAATGTTGATATAATATAAATAGATAGCTTGTGTATATTTTTTGTTTTCGATTAAACAGAATATTTAAGTGCAGTTTTATTGCTTCAAAACAGAACAAACAAAATGTATATTTTTTGATTTTCCATTGACAGCGTAAACATTGCACAATAAAATCGCGGACCTTTATAGAAAGATCATTTTGGGAGTTTCGATATGAAACGTACTTTCCAACCATCTGAATTAAAGCGTAAACGCGTTCATGGTTTCCGCGCTCGTATGGCTACTAAAGCAGGTCGTCAAGTTTTAGCTCGTCGTCGTGCAAAAGGTCGTCATAGCTTAACTGTTTAATACTGTTAAGCTGACCAGATTTGGGTGATGACACTTTACAGTTTCGGCACAGAATCTCGTATTCGTTGTGCCGCTGATTATAAAAGTGTATTTGATGGTGCGCTTTTTAAAGTGCATCAGCCCCATTTCCTTTTTTTAGCAAAATTAACCGAACAGCCTCAAAGCCGTTTGGGTATTGTCGTTGCTAAAAAGAAAGTACGCCGTGCGCATGAACGAAATCGAATCAAGCGTCTTGCTCGGGAGAGTTTCCGTTTACATCAAGCGCAATTTAATGCTGATATCGATATTGTGGTGATGCCTAAAGTAGGTATAGAAGCAATCGCAAATCAAGAATTACATCAACAATTAGATTTTGCTTGGCAAAAATTACAACGTTTAGCAAAGAAGCATTCCAAAGTCGTTGTGACATCCCTCCAGAATTAGAGATCTCCAATGGTACGTTTACTGCATTGGTTGATAAGATGTTACCAAATCGCAATTAGTCCATTATTGGGGCCTCGTTGTCGCTATATTCCTACCTGCTCACAATATGCAATTGAAGCATTGCAAACGCATGGTGCGGTCAAGGGAGTATGGTTATCGACTAAGCGAATTTGCCGTTGTCATCCTTGGGGCGGTTCAGGCTATGATCCAGTTCCTCGCAAAGCACTTCGTTTTATTTCGTTTCATCAAATAGATTCTCAAATGCATCACGTTGCTGTACCCTTTCGTGATCGTTTATTCAAGCAAAATCTCTCTAACCATTTGGGATAATAGATATGCAACAATGGGCCAGATTTGCAATTCTTGGAGCCATGTTTGTTACCGCATATTTGCTTATTTTGGCTTGGCAAAAAGACTATGGTCATGCTGCACCAGCACCGCAACAACAAGCGGCGGTTGTCACTGCACATGATGTATCTGCAGATTTGCCAAATGCTCAAAATGCAACAGCGGCTTCAGACGTGCCACAAGCAAATGTGACTGCATCACAAGCTACAGAAACGCCTTCTGTAAGTCAGCAACTGATTTCAGTGCAAACTGATCTTTATCATCTTTGGATTAATCCCAAAGGTGGTGATATCGTTCGTATTGAATTGTTAAGCCATGATGAAAGCAAAGACAGCGATAAACCGTTTGTTATGCTGGAAAGTGATGCGAAACGTACTTACGTCGCTCAATCTGGTTTAATTGGTTTAAATGGACCTGATAGTAGCCGTGGCGGACGCCCAATGTATGATGTTGAAAAAACAGCCTATACATTGGCAGATGCAAAAAGCATCGCATCAAAAGATGGCAAGACACAGCAAGTGTTGACTGTGCCATTGGTATTTAAAACACCTGAAGGTGTGGAAGTGATCAAATCGTTCACCTTCACGCAAGGTGATTACCCAATTACAGTAAAACACCAAGTCATTAACCGTAGTCAGCAAAACTGGCAAGGTCAAATGTTTGGTCAGTTAAAACGTGATAATTCGGATGATCCTGGTAAATCTTCTCAAGGTATTTTCACACTTGGAACTTATCTGGGAGGCGCTTGGGGTACACCAGATGCGCACTATAACAAGTTAAAATTCAGCAATTTTAATGACGAAAAATTAAATGTTGATGCCAAAGGCGGCTGGGTTGCCATGGTTCAGCACTATTTCGTTAGTGCATGGATTCCGGGTAATTTAAAACTTACTCAAGCGGACGGTCAGCCTTATACGGCTAAATTAGAATCGCGTCAGTCTGCGGACCACATGAATATCATGGGTTTTACCTCTCCAGTGATCAATGTACCGGCGGGTACGTCAATGGAAGTGGATGCAAAACTGTATTCTGGTCCTAAAATTCAATCTGAACTCAAAGACTTAGCAGCTGGATTAAACCAAACTGTAGATTACGGTTGGTTATGGCCAATTGCGAAGTTATTGTTCTTAGGTTTGCAATTCTTCCATAATCTAGTGGGGAACTGGGGTTGGTCAATTATTTTATTGACGATCTTGGTAAAAGCCATTTTATGGCCACTTTCTTCAAAAAGTTATCGCTCAATGGCGAAAATGCGTGTGATTGCACCCGAAATGCAACGCATGAAAGAAGAGTTTGGCGAAGACCGTATGCGTTTCTCGCAAGAAATGATGGCGTTGTACAAGCGTGAACAAGTCAATCCATTGTCTGGTTGCTTGCCATTGCTGTTGCAAATGCCGATTTTCTTAGCCTTGTATTGGGTATTGATGGAATCGGTTGAACTCCGTCATGCACCGTGGTTAGGCTGGATTCAAGATTTATCTGCGATGGATCCATGGTTTATCTTGCCGTTGATCATGGGTGTGACCATGTTCGTTCAGCAAATGTTGAACCCACAACCGACTGATCCAATGCAGGCCAAAGTGTTCCGTATCATGCCAATCATGTTTACGGTATTCATGTTGTTCTTCCCTGCCGGTTTGGTGCTTTACTGGATCGTCAACAACAGTATTACTATTTTACAACAATGGTTTATTAACAAAGGTGTCGAAAAAGACCGTCTCAACAAGGTTGAGCCGAGCGCTTAAGTTCGAACTTTTACTGAATAAATCCGCTTAAGATGGTAATCTTAGGCGGATTTTTCTTTGGCTGTATTTAGGGTTTTAATTTCATAACCCTTGCGTTTTTTAGGTGAATTTAACATGCAACATCAAACCACAATTGCTGCGATTGCTACCCCTTTAGGTCGTGGTGGTGTGGGGGTGATTCGACTCTCTGGACCGAAAGCCTATGCCATTGCAGAGCAACTGACCCAGAAACAGCTGCCTGCTGCACGTATGGCGGGCTTCCGCCAGTTTTGTGATGCCGATGGTTCCGTGATGGATGAAGGCATTGTGTTATGTTTCCCGAATCCGCATTCCTTTACAGGTGAAGATGTGGTGGAACTGCAAGGCCATGGTGGCCCAGTCATTCAGAATGCGCTGTTAGCACGGTTACTTGATTTGGGCGCAACTGCGGCAAAGGCCGGTGAGTTTTCCATGCGTGCCTTTGAAAATGGCAAGATGGACTTGGTACAAGCCGAAGCGATTGCCGATTTGATTGACGCCACTTCACAGGCGGCGGCACGTTCCGCGGTACGCTCCTTACAAGGCGCATTTTCAACCAAAATTAATACCGTTTTAGAAAAACTGATTCACTTACGCTTACATGTTGAAGCCGCAATTGATTTTCCAGAAGAAGAAATCGATTTTCTAGCTGATGGCAAGATTTTAGCTTTACTCGATGATGTACAAGACTCGGTTCAAGCGGTACAGCAGTCTGCGCGCCAAGGACAGTTATTACGTGAAGGTTTACAGGTGGTGATTGCGGGTAAGCCAAATGCAGGAAAATCCAGTCTGTTAAACGCATTGGCGGGGCATGAACGTGCCATTGTGACTGATATTGCAGGCACCACCCGTGATGTGCTACATGAAAAGATCAGTCTAAATGGCTTACCGATTACCTTAACCGATACCGCTGGACTACGTGAAACAGGCGATATCGTTGAACAGGAAGGGATTCGTCGTGCCATCAAGGAAATTGAACAGGCCGATTTATTGCTGTTGGTGTATGACTTGAATCAAGGCGATGAACCTTTACAGCTGGCACATGAATATTTTGCTGATCATCTGGAGCCAAAGCGTTTATTGTTGATTGGGAATAAGTGCGATTTAACTGGACAACAGGCGGAAATGACCGATTATCAGGGATTCCGTCATATTAGTGTCTCAGCCAAACAAGAGATGGGGGTTCAGGCGCTCATAGATGCGATTACAGCGCATGCAGGCTTCCAACCCGAGGAAGACACCTTTATCGCCAGAACACGTCATTTAGACGCAATGAAGCGTACTCAGCGCTATTTGTCTGAGGCGCGTGAGCAGTTGGTGGTGTTTAACGCCGGTGAGTTGGTGGCTGAGTCATTACGTTTGGCGCAAAATGCCTTGGGTGAAATCACCGGTGATTTCAGTGCCGATGACTTGCTAGGTAAGATTTTTGGTTCGTTTTGTATTGGGAAATAATCTAGTATTTAAGCCATTTTGAAAATTATAAACTAAGATCAAGGTACTATTTTATAATGAATTAGTACCTTTATTCTGAATTATACTGATAATATCGTTTAGTGTAATTATTATACTTTTATTGCTAGTTTTTCTTATTTCAACACTTCTGATGAGCTAAAAAATGATTGCTTATAAAGTGATTTTTGGGCCAATTACAAAAACAAATCGAGAACAAGCCGAATGGCTGGTTGAAGATTATCTTTCTGTTTTATTACATAATGGGCAAGTGTGTGGTGAGTACTATTTAATCGTACATAATGGGCTATTGTGTACCTATATCAATTTGCAAGGTCTTGACGCGAATTTAAAGCAATATCATGACAGCTATGGTATTGAACGGCTGGAACGCATTATTGGATTGTTTGGATGTGAACCATTATGGGAACGAATTGATGATGATGTTCCAGAAAAAAATACCCATTGGCAAAACACAACTTTCCTTTATCTCTTTACCCATATGGATGATTGGCAGTCGCCTATCTGTCGGGGAGATAATGGTCATCCAATTCCAATATTTCTCCTATCTGGAGCGTATCAGCAACGAGAAGAAATCTATTTTTGGCAACAACAATATAAAACGTATGATCAAGCTTGGATATATAGCGGTGCCTTGGAAAAAGTAGCCTACAAACAATTGGCAACTCCAGATAGTGAATTAACAAAAGCAGGTCTAACAATCTGTAAATATATTGAAGAAGTTACAGGCATACCGACCTATTATTATCTTATGCGTTATTGGGGCCGCAGGAAAAATGAATACGCTCGGCTGTGCCCGGCTTGCGGTCAAAAATGGAGTACAGACACAGATGTTGAAGTGAATGTTTTTTATCATTTCCCCTTTAAATGTGATCCATGCCGTTTAGTCTCACATCTTGCTGTCTCTTATGAAGATGAGCGACACGCAGTTATTGGAGAGTGGCGCCCATCTAAATTCTAATGAAAATGTATATAAATAAATGGCTTAGTTCGTGCTGATCTAAGCCATTGTTTATCAATTTTCTTCTTGCTCTTCTTTCGGTTTCTCTTCTGGAACTACATTTAATGCTGTCATCATTGCAGCAGGTGCACCTTCTTGGCGTGAAGCTTTTAGCTTGATCTGTAAACGTAATTCATTGACTGAATCGGCATTGCGTAAGGCTTCATCGTAGCTGATTGCGCCTTCGTTATACAGCTCAAATAAGGCCTGATCGAAGGTTTGCATGCCCAGCTCACGCGATTTACTCATAATCTCTTTCAGTGCGTGGAATTGACCTTTGAGAATGTTGTCTGCAATCAATGGGGTGTTCAGCAAAATTTCAATTGCAGCACGACGGCCCTTACCATCTTGAGTACGGACCAAACGTTGCGAAATAATCCCTTTCATGTTGGATGAAAGATCCATTAGCAACTGATTGCGACGTTCTTCTGGAAAGAAGTTAATAATTCGATCCAAGGCTTGATTGGCATTGTTGGCGTGCAAGGTACCTAAGCAGAGATGCCCTGTTTCAGCAAAGGCAATCGCGTGTTCCATGGTCTCGGTATCACGAATTTCGCCAATCAGAATGACATCGGGTGCCTGACGCAAGGTGTTTTTCAAGGCATGATGCCAGGAATGGCAATCGACCCCGACTTCACGATGGGTGATCATGGATTTTTTATGCTTATGCACATATTCCACCGGATCTTCAACGGTAATGATATGGCCTGCTGAATTTTCATTGCGGTGGTCAATCATGGCAGCCAGAGAGGTTGATTTGCCAGAACCTGTTCCACCCACAACCAAGACCAGACCACGTTTTTCCATAATCACATGTTTCAGTGATTCTGGTAGTTTAAGTTTCTGAAAGTTTGGGATTTCTGAGGTAATGGTCCGGATCACCATACCGATTTGTAGCTGCTGTTTAAACACATTGACGCGGAAACGTGAAACATTTGGGACATTGATTGCAAAGTTGCATTCCCATTCGGTTTCAAATTCTTGGCGTTGTTTTTCATTCATCAAACTATAGGCAAATAGCTTGGTCTTATCTGCTGTGAGTGCTTGTTGTCCTAAGGGACGCATTAAGCCTTGCAGTTTAATGCTGGGCGGAAAATCGGCAGTGATAAATAAGTCTGACCCCTCATACTCTACAACTTTGCTGAGCATGTGAAACATAAAGGTTTTGGCTTCTTCTAATAGTTCCGCGTTATACATTGATCTACCTAAATTTAAAATGAAACGAAGTCCATTTTTGTAATACGTTGATACTTTCCCTGTAAGGGAAACATATTTTTGTTTCTTGAAAATGAATGCTGATAGGGAGATGAATTTTACTCAATTTAAATAAAGTTTGTCCCTTCATTCTCACCGTATTGGGATACAGCGTAAATTATTCCAAAAAGCTTGGCTGATATCTAGCTAATTTTTAAAATTATTTAATATTTATCAATGTGATGAGCTTAATTTTTTGGTTTTTATTAAAGGGCGGAACTGCGTGATGCATGCTCACCCATTGGGAGAATCTAAGCGAATGTTCCACGTGAAACATCGCGAGAATTGGTTGGGTTTTGGTTGTTGCTCAGTAAGCTGCTCTGTCGGTGTCAGCCAGACTGATTACAATAGCCGTTGATTTTTGAGTTGAGTGTTCATGATGTTAAAAAAAATTGGGATGTTCTCGTTGCTGAGTTGTATTTCTGCCATCAGTTTAGCCAATGTCGATAGCTTAAAAAGCAATTTAAATAAGCAGTATCCCAATATTCAGGTAACCAATATTCAGCCTACTGAAATGACGGGTTTATACAGCGCCAGTTTGGATAATCAGATCATTTACCTGGATGAAAGCGCGCAGCATATGTTTGTTGGCTCAATGGTTCGTTTAAAGGATCAAAAGAACCTCACTAAGGATTTAGTTATCCAGCAAAACTCGGTGGACTGGAAACAACTGCCTTTTAAGGATGCGATTAAAACGGTTAAAGGCAATGGTAAGCGTGAATTGGCGGTGTTTTCCGACCCCAACTGTTCTTATTGCAAAAAATTAGAAGCAGAACTGGATAAACTGACCGATGTGACGATTTATACCTTTATCTATGCATTAAAACCACAATCCATCGCAGTTTCAAAATCGGTATGGTGTGATGCTAATCAGGCCTATGCATGGAAAAACTTGTTGCAAAAGAATGTGCAACCCAAGGAAAAAAGCTGTGCCAATCCGATTGAACGCAACCTCGAACTGGGACGTAAACTGGGCGTAGATGGAACACCAACGTTGATCTTTGGTAATGGTCTGAAAATGGTCGGTGGACGTAGTGCTGAAGAAATCCAGATGATCTGGAAAGAGTTAGGACTATAACCCATAAAAAAAGCCCAATTCCTGCTAATCAGTGAATTGGGCTTTTTTTGTCTGTAACTTAGCTTTTTTTGGTGACCAGATTATAGATAAATAGAATAATGATGGCACCGACAACGGAAGCAATAAAACCTGCCGCCGAGTTTTCAGCATATAAGCCAAGTAAACGACCGCCATAGGTGGCAAGTAATGAACCTGCAATACCTAATAGGGTTGTTACAATAAAGCCTGCTTTGTCATCTCCAGGATGGATCGCACGAGCAATTAAACCAGCAAAAAAACCAACTACGATTGCCACAATTAGAGACCACATTGTCTTTTCTCCTTGTTTTAACAACGGTATTTCTTATTATCCTGCTTGATTGGGAGGTGCTTTGTCTGTAGTGGATTACTGAGTTATGTCGTATTTTTGTGCACGGTTTATCAGTTTTTAGTGATTGAAGATCAATAAAAAAGCTGCTGATTTGCACCTGCGTTCAAAGCTTACGCTGCGTTGTTCACAGCGTAAGCTGAAGCTTATCATTGAGGCCATTTCTGTGTGTGAAATGCCAATACACGCAATGGTTTAAAGGCCGATTTCACCGATGAATGGTAAATGGCGATATTTCTGATCAAAGTCGAGTCCATAACCGACGATAAAGCGGTCTTCGACTTCAAAACCGAGGAATTTAACATCCAAAGGAATTTCACGGCGTGAGGGTTTACTGACCAAAGTACAGAGTTCAATTGAATTGGGATTACGGGTTTTAAGCATTTCAACTACTTTGCTTAAGGTATTTCCAGAGTCAATAATATCTTCAACCACGAGTACATCTTTACCGTGAATTTCACCATCCAAGTCTTTTAGGATTTTGACATCACGTGATGAAACAGTACCACCAGCATAACTAGAGACTGTCATAAAATCGAGTTCGTGTGGTTTTTCAATTGAGCGGCATAGGTCTGCCATAAAAATGACTGAACCACGTAATAGGCCGATCAGTACCAGTTCTTTATCACTTTGAGCATAGTGTGCATTGATCTTTTCACCCAGTTCTTTGACTTTGGCTTGAATCTCTTCACTTGAAATCATAATGCGCATTGCAATGGTCATCGGTAGATTCCTAAAACTTAAAAACGGGAAAATAAAAAAGGTGTTGACCTGCAACACCTCGAAATCTTGAGCTAATGTGCCAATTTTAAAACAAAATCACCGTTCATGCACCTTTTGATGATGAAGAATATGTTTCATTTTGAGCAGATGCACGGTCACGTTTTAATAGAACCGCACATCCAATGGCCAATATGACCCACCCAAGTCTTTGTTTATTTGAACGTTTAGCTTTGGCTATAGGCTTTTTGTCCATAGATATAGGTTGCCTCAATATTTCGGTCATCGCCCATGGTGAATAAGGCAAATAAACTGTCATCAACCGATTTTGAACGTGATTGACGTAATTGTTGTAACGCGGTTGCTTTGAGATTGAGCACCACGAAATCGGCCTCTTTACCGATATTGAAGTTACCGAGTTTGTCGTCCAAATCGAGGGCTTTTGCACCGCCTAAAGTTGAATGATATAGCGACTCAAAGGCAGACAGTTTATCGCCTTGCAGCTGCTGTACCTTGTAGGCTTCATTGACTGTTTGCAATAAGCTAAATGAGGTCCCTGCCCCAACGTCGGTACCAAGCCCCACTTTCACTTGTTGTTGCCAGGTCTTGTTCAATGGAAATAAACCGCTGCCCAAGAACAGGTTTGAGGTTGGACAGAAGGCAATTGCAGAGTCAGTTTCATGCATACATTTCCATTCAGCATCTTCTAAATGCACACAGTGCGCGAATACCGAGCGTTGACCGGTTAGACCATAATGATGATAGACATCGAGATAGCCTTTTTGCTCAGGGAACAAATCTTTCACCCATGCGATTTCATCTTTGTTTTCGCTTAAATGGGTATGCACATAGACGTCAGGGAATTGGGCTTTGAGCTGGCCTGCTTTTTCGAGTTGTTCAGGCGTCGAGGTAGGCGCAAAGCGTGGTGTAATCGCATAGAGTGCGCGGCCCTGACCATGCCACTTTTCGATTAATGCCTTAGAATCGTTATAGGCGCTGTCTGCGGTGTCACACAGTGCTTCTGGTGCATGACGATCCATCATGACTTTGCCTGCGATTAAACGCATCTGGTGCTGTTGTGCAGCTTCAAATAAGGCATCGACCGATTCAGGATGTACCGTACAGAATACTAATGCTGTCGTGGTGCCATTTTTAAGCAGTTCATTGACAAAGAATTGTGCGATTTCTTGTGCGTAAGCTTTGTCTTTAAACTGGATTTCGGTTGGGAAGGTATAGGTATTCAACCAGCTGAGTAATTGTTCGCCGTAGGCACCGACCATTTCAGTTTGTGGGAAATGGATATGGGTATCGATCATCCCAGGAATGATTAATTGTTCTGGATAGTGCTGAATCTCAACGTTTGCAGGAAGATGGTCTTGAGCGTCGTTCCACGTGCCAAACCAGCGAATTTTGCCCTGTTCAGTGATTATTACACCATCTTCGATATAACGAACTTGATCGGCAATTTCAGCCGCTTGAGAAACGGTTTTTTGAATATCTAAGAAGCGACCACGAATTACCGTGATTGGAGTAGCCAAAGTCATAACAACCTACAATTTTACTTTTTTCGGTTGATTGTACCTGATTTTGCCAAAGTTACTGGATTATTCGTCTAATGAGCACGTTTAAAAGGTATATAAATGTGACTCATGATTTGAATCGATTGAGCTCGGGAACAGAGAAAGGTTTGCCTTATCCGCAGCAGAGATAGAACAAAGCAATTGCAGTCCGCTTAAATCGCTCAGGAGAACTGGAACTGATTGCACCCTTTGGTCTGGATTTATTTGAACTCAGATTGCGTAGGAACCCTGCATTGGTCTGCTAGGACACATTTAAACAACAGATTGAATCCAAACAGTGGTTACAGCAATGGCCTCAATTACAATGAGTTGATGATGCCCAAATAAAAAAAGGCCTTCATTGAAGACCCTTTTGATCGGCTTCGCGATTATTGCGCTTGGCGTTGGTTATGACGTAACGAGAGATACGCGGTGATGCTCAAGACCAGTACGATAAAGCCTAATGAGATCCAGATTGGCATGTGGAATACATCGAGCAATAACATTTTTGCACCAATAAACAATAAGATGATGCCCAAGCCATACGGTAGATAATGCATTTTGCTTGCAGCACCTGCCAATAAGAAGAACATCGCACGTAAGCCCAAAATCGCCATTAAGTTTGCGGTTAACACAATGAACGGATCACTGGTCACGGCGAAAATCGCAGGAATAGAATCCACCGCAAAAATCACATCAGATGCTTCTACTAAGATTAACACCAAGAATAAAGGCGTTGCCCATAACACACCGTTCTGGCGAACGAAGAACTTATTGCCCTCTAACTGTGGGGTAATCCGCATGTGTTTGCGTAACCATTTCAGTAGCTTGATATCTTCAATATTGGTTTCTTCTTCATCCTGCCCTTTTAGGAACTTAAAGCCGGTGTAGACCAGGAACGCACCGAAGATATACAGCACCCAAGAGAACTCTTGTACAAACCAAGCACCAATAAAGATAAAGATGGTTCTTAAAATGATTGCACCAAGTACGCCGTAAAGCAGGATTTTACGCTGGAATGCAGGAGGAATCGCAAAAGCTGCAAAAATCATCAGCCAGACAAAGACGTTGTCAATTGCCAGCGACTTTTCCAGTAAATAACCTGCAAAGTATTCCATGGTTTTTTGGTTGGCGATGGTTGCACCTACGGTTTGTTGTAAGTACAGCCACAAACCACCACCAAAGATCATGGCAACGGTGACCCAGGCAATACTCCAGTAAGCCGCTTGCCTGATGGGAACATCTTGGTTTTGTTTTTGTTTAAAGCCTAAAAAGTCGACCAGTAGCATGATGGTCACGATTGCGAAGAAAGCAACGTATAGCCATAAATTACCGATAGTTTCCATCACAACTCCCTATCTGGCAAATGGACATAAAAAAACCTTGACCAGTTGCCAGATGAATTAAATAAAACATCTGTTTCAACATGATCAAGGTCTTGCCTACATCACGATAACTTGTGATGCTCAGAGTCCGACTTTTTGCAAAGTGTAATGACGATACTCTGACACCTAAATCGTTAAAAGCCACGATCTAGGCTTGGAGGAGGCTACTCCCCTTGTCAAATTCTGTTATGGATGATGACATCCAAAGTTAGGCATAGAATTACATAAATAATCGATTTAAGCAAACCTTCAATGCATAAATTTTAAGCATTTTTATACGCTAGCCAATAGGTAAATTAATACAGATGAATTAAGTTAGAACTAAAGGCTGAATATTGTTCTGAGAAGAAGAGATGAGTACCGAAAAAAATCAAAACAAAACACGAAAATTATTTACTCCCCGTGACCCTGATGAAGCCCATCGTGCAGCGACGCCATTAGAACTTTTATTTGACCTGATTTTTGTAGTCGCGATTGCAACCGCGGGACAACAGCTCCATCACGCGATCATTGAAGGTCATTTATGGCACGCGTTACCGACCTATTGTATGGTGTTTTTTGCCCTGTGGTGGGCATGGATGAATTTCACCTGGTTTGCCTCTGCCTATGACAATGATGACACGCTGTACCGTTGTTTGACCTTTGTACAGATTGTCGGATCCTTGGTGATGGCGGCAGGTATTCCCGCGGTTTTTTAACAGCACAATTTTGATGTGATTATCATTGGCTACGTGATTATGCGTTTGGCCTTGGTGACACAATGGATCCGTGTGGCAAAACATGATCCTGAACGAAGGGTAACCGCCTATCGCTATGCCGTTGGTATCGTCTTGGTGCAGTTGGGATGGTTGATTGGCAATTTCAGTGCCATTCATATGACGCCTGTGTTATTCCTGATTTTGGTATTGGCTGAATTAGCTGTACCGCTGTATGCAGAAAAGTATGCGGTAACGCCTTGGCACCCACATCATATTGTTGAGCGTTATGCATTACTCACCATCATCGTGTTGGGAGAGTCGATTATTGGGAGTTTTGCTGCTACTCAGGAAGCCTTTGCCAATCATGACGTGAACTTCAAAGAAATCTTTTTAGTGATTGGTGGCTTATTGATGATGTTTGCCATGTGGTGGGTCTACTTTGATCGCAGTCATCATCACCATCAACGTCATGGGGTGCAGCCTTTTTTATGGGGGTACGGCCATTTTTTTATCTTTATCAGTATTGCGGTCTTAGGTGCAGCTTTAGCCGCCGCGGTCGATATTTCAACACATCATGCTCACATTTCTAGTCAAATGATGGGATGGATGATTGCGATCTGCTTGGTGGTTTATAACACCTATATTTGGCTATTTTATGAGACATCCTATTTGTCGGGATGGGGACGGTGGCTCTATCCAATGACGATTTTGATCCTTTTCTCGATTCCCTTTTTCTTTGCCGATATTGGCTATATGATTTTTGCGATGGCGGTGGTTTATATCCTCCGTCTCATGCTTTCCAAAGCGTACTTGATCAATTGCCATGATCAGCAACAGCTGGCATCAAACAAATAATCAAAGCTCTCAATATGGAGATGAGCAGACAGGCGAATGCGCAATGCATTCGCCTGTTCTAATTAAAAATTTTCAAAATTTCTGTGCGTAAAAATTGGTGGCGTGGGTTATGTGTGACGTGTTCATGCCAATACATGCCCATGTTGATTTTAGGCAATTCAATCGGCAGCGCATGAATCTTTAAATGCTTCGCATAATGCAGATTTTTCAGAATACTTTGTGGAATCGTTAACACTGCATCGGGGTATTGAGCCAAAACTTGTAGTGCGGTTGAATAATGTTGGCAACGTAGGAAAATTTGCCGAGACAGTTGTTGCCGATTCAGATAAATATCTTCCAGCAACAAGCCCGTGCGTCGTGATGACACACCAATATGCGGTGAGGATAAATACTGAGATAAACTCATCTCAGGTTGTTGGGTACACACCACAAAATGGTCGTCAATTAGATTTTCAAACTGCAGATGTGCCTGCTGGGGTTGTACCAGATCAATCACAAAATCGATTTGTTGTGCTGAGAGATCGGCCAGCATATTTTTACGATCCAGCTTGGAACTCAAGAACTGAATGTCTAGATTCAAGTGGGCAAAATGATGCACCAATTGTGGAAAAATAATCGGTTCGATTTCATCATGAATGGCAATTTTTAGGCTGTGCAACATACTCGGCACAAAATCATGCTGCGGCACGGCAATCTGCTGAATGCTCAGCAATGCGCTCTGAATCGGCTGATAAATTTGCTCGGCATAAGGCGTTGGCAGCATTTTTTGCCCGCTGCGAACAAATAACTCGTCTCCAAGTTGTGTGCGCAAACGCTGCAAGGCATGACTGACCGCAGATTGGCTGATACACAACAATTGTGCAGCCTTGGAAATGCTCTTTTGCTCAAAAATCGCAATAAACAGCGGATATAAATTGATATCAATACGATGAAAGTGAGCCACTTCCAGTGGGCTGGTATTATGAATCTGATTCATAGTTTTGCATAAAATAAAATCATTTCATTCATAATAAATTTTCGCTTATGGTGATGTAAAGCAGCGAATCAATATTCGCCATATTTTAGATTGAGGGAAATGATGATGTTTGCATTATCTGAACGCGCACAGGATTTTATTGTACGAACGCAAGCCTTTATTCAACAAGAAATAGAACCGATTGAAAAAGCCTTCTGGGATGACGTCCATCATCTCAATGTCGATGGCGACTGGACCCAATGGCAATGGCCTGCCCAACTGGAACAATTAAAAACTAAGGCCAAAGCAGCGGGCTTATGGAACATGTTTTTGCCTGATGCAGAACTGGGTGCAGGTCTGTCGGTACAGGAATATGCGCATATTGCGGAACTGACAGGACGCAGTCTGCTCGCCCCAACGGTTTTTAACTGTAATGCGCCGGATAGTGGCAATATGGAAGTGTTATGGCGCTATGGCAGTGAGCAGCAAAAACAACAATGGTTGCAACCCTTACTCGCGGGCGAAATTCGTTCAGTGTTCTGCATGACTGAACCCGCAGTGGCCTCCAGTGATGCTACCAATATGCAAGCCACAGCGGTGATTGAGGGCGATGAGATCGTCTTGAATGGACGCAAATGGTGGTCATCGGGTCTTGGAGATCCGAATGCCAAAGTGATTATTTTCATGGCCTATACCCCCGATCCAAGCAAAGACCGTCATCATCAGCATTCGATGGTATTGGTGCCGATCGATACCCAGGGGGTGACGATCGAACGGATGTTGCCAGTCTTTGGTGATTACGATGCACCGCATGGTCATGGGCAAGTGAATTTTGACCATGTACGTGTACCCATCAGCAACTTTATTGGCGGTGCAGGACAAGGATTTGAAATTGCGCAAGGGCGTTTAGGGCCTGGGCGGATTCACCATTGTATGCGTTGTATTGGCGCAGCTGAAAAAGCGTTGCAACTGATGATTGATCGAGGTATGTCGCGTAAAGCCTTTGGCAAAGAAATTCTCAAACTCGGTGGTAATTTAGAGCGTGTTGCAGATGCGCGAGTGCAAATCGATCAAGCGCGTTTATTGACGCTGTACGCTGCTTATAAGATGGATACGTTGGGCAATATGGCGGCATTGACGGAAATCTCTGCGATTAAAGTGGTGGCACCGAGCGTATTGCAACATGTGGTCGATATGGCAATCCAGATTCACGGCGGTGAAGGGGTTTCACGCGATACCCCATTGACGGCATTTTTTAATCAAGCGCGTAGTTTACGTTTGGCCGATGGACCTGATGAAGTCCATAAAGGCATGATTGCCAAACTCGAACTGAAAAAACGTGGCTATGCTCGTTGATAAGGAAAATACAATAATGACAATGATTGATATTGGTGGACAGGTTCGCCATGGTGAAGAACTGGATATTGCAGCGGTTGAAAACTGGCTAAAAAACCAAGGTGTGGATCTGCAAGGACAGGCACAAGTGACCCAATACTCAGGGGGCGCATCGAATTGGACCTATCGGCTACAGTATGACAATGCCGACCTGATCTTGCGCCGCCCACCAAAAGGTACCAAAGCCAAATCAGCGCATGATATGGCGCGTGAATACAATGTGCAGAAGCATCTTGCACCGTTTTACCCTGTGCTGCCTGAAATGATTGCATTGTGTCAGGATGACAGCGTCATCGGTTGTGATTTTTATGTGATGAAGCGGATTGAGGGCATTATTCCGCGTGCCAATTTACCCAAAGAATTACAGCTGGATGAGTCACAGATACAGCAACTTTGCCTGAATGTCTTAGATAAGTTGATTGAGCTGCACCAAGTGCCTTATCAAGGCACTGAACTGGAAAAACTGGGTAAAGGCGAAGGCTATTGCCGCCGTCAGGTTGAGGGATGGGATGCACGTTATAGCAAAGCCCTGACACCGAATGTGCCTGATTTTGCCTTTGTGCGTGAATGGCTGCAACTACATATCCCTGCCGATACAAAAACCTGCGTGATTCATAATGACTGGCGTTTTGATAATGTCATTTTAGATCCACAACAACCAACTCAAGTGATTGGCGTACTGGACTGGGAAATGGCGACACTCGGCGATCCTTTGATGGATCTGGGTAGTGCCCTCGCCTACTGGATTCAAGAGGATGATGATGCCCTGATGAAATCCAGCCGTCGTCAACCGACCAATTTAAAAGGTATGCTGACACGGCAACAGGTGGTGGATTACTATCTGGAAAAGACCGGTTTACAGCCTGCCAATTGGGCTTTTTATGAAGTATTTGGCTTGTTCCGTTTGGCGGTGATTGCTCAACAGATTTATTATCGTTATTACCATCAGCAAACCGATAATCCAGCCTTTAAAGATTTCTGGATCATGATTCATGCCTTACATATTCGGGCTTTAAAACTGATTGCACAAAACAATCCGCAAGCACGAGCATTGATTGCTGAATATGGTGCAAAACTACAGGATATTTTAAAACGATGACCACAATTTATTTGGTACGGCATGGGCAGGCGTCTTTTGGTGCAGCAAGTTATGACCAGCTTTCAGCCAAAGGTGAGCAGCAGGCACAGGTTGTCGGTGATTTTTTTAAACAGACGCTGAAACAAACACCGCTGATTGTGGCAGGTTCGATGCAACGTCATCAGCAAACAGCGCAACTGGCTTTATCAAAAAGTTTTCAGGATGCACCGATTCAAACAGAGTCGGCGTGGAATGAGTTTGATCATCAGCATGTGTTTGCTCAATACGAACCGCGCTTTAATCAACCTGAATTGCTGAAACAGGATGTCGATTTGGTGGCCAATCCGCGTGCTTATCTGGCCAAAATTTTCGATGGCGCGATTGATCGCTGGATTGGCGAGCAATATGACCATGAATATCATGAGACCTGGTTAGGCTTTCAAGCGCGTGTAGAAGGTGCTTTGCACGGATTGTGTCAGCAGATTGATGCCACGCAACCCCGTCAGGCCGTGGTATTTAGTTCTGGCGGTGTGATTTCTGTAGCGGTCGGTCAGGTATTGGGGCTAAATGCCAAACAGATTTTTGCACTGAATTGGTCGATTGCCAATGCCAGTATCACCACACTGCGCTGGTCAGATGATCGTTTGCAATTACTCAGTTTTAATGAGCATCATTATTTAAAAGCGCGTGATGCTGAACTTTTAACATGGATTTAAAAAATAGGTGGCAGGCATGGCAAAAACGATTTTAATTACAGGGGCAAGTTCTGGCTTAGGCGCAGGTATGGCGCGTGAGTTTGCGGCTAAAGGCTACAATCTGGCACTTTGCGCACGACGTTTAGAGCGTTTAGAAGCCTTACAACAACAGCTGCAAAAGCAGTTTTCAATACAGGTCAAGATTAAAACCCTAGATGTAACTCATTACGATGATGTATTCACGGTTTTTCATGCTTTTCAGCAGGAGTTTGGCAGCATTGACCGAATTATCGTGAATGCTGGTGTTGGCGATGGTCGCCGTATTGGTAAGGGCCATTTTGATGTGAATCGCGCTACGGCAGAAACCAATTTTATTTCGGCACTGGCACAATGTGAAGCAGCGGTTGAAATCTTTAGAGCGCAAAATAAGGGCCATTTGGTGGTGATTTCGTCCATGAGTGCGATGCGTGGTTTACCGAAGCATTTATCGACCTATGCCGCCAGTAAAGCCGCTGTGGCGCATTTGGCGGAAGGGATTCGTGCCGAGTTGTTGGATACACCAATTAAAGTTTCAACGATTTTCCCAGGTTATATTCGCACTGAGCTGAATGAAGGTGCGAAAAAACTACCTTTTGAAGTCGATGAGAAGACTGGAAGCAAGGCTTTGGTCAAAGCGATTGAGAAGGAACCTGTGAAAGCCTATGTACCGCAGTGGCCGTGGTTGCCAATGGGGATTGCAATGAAGATTTTGCCGTTAAAATTGGTGAATAAATTGAGTTGATTGCAATTTAAAATGGATTGGACAAATATGTTTATTCGGCATGGATGCTGCCTGTCGCGATCTGAATTAATATAACTTCGAGGAAATGTGATACTCGGAAACGTCATCTGCAACCTGCGTAGTTTAAGTAAGAGACTGTTTCTGCGATATATGTTGATCAATGCAAGAAGAGGACAGGTTTTGCAGATGACAATGGTTTTGCCTACTTTTCCCGAAAGAAAAGTAGGGCGAGCCGCAGGCTGATCCAGAAATTAGATAAGAACTTGCAAGACTCCGTTGAGACAATAGTTTTTCAATAAGTTAGAGAAAGTGTTGAGGTTAATTACGACAACGCCCTAATTAACTTTTGGTGTAAACCACCAAAACCACCATTGGACATGATCACCACTGCATCACCCTCACCTGCTTCATTGACCACACGAGCAATGATCTCATCTAAAGAGCGGCTGACTTCAGCCTTGTTTGCTGATGCTGCAATCACGGGTTGTAAATCCCAATCTAAACCTTCTGGTTGATACCAAATCACTTCATCGGCCAAACGTGCGGAATGTGCTAAACCATCTTTATGGCTACCCATACGCATGGTGTTAGAACGGGGTTCAATGATCGCCCACAACTTACGTTCACCTAAGCGTTTACGTGCGCCGTCGAGTGTGGTTTCAATCGCAGTTGGATGATGGGCAAAGTCATCATAGACTTCGATGCCACGCACCGTACCTAATAGCTCCATACGACGTTTAACCCCGCCGAAGTTGGATAAGGCTTCACAGGCTTGCGCAAGGCTGACACCGACGTGCTGTGCCGCTGCAATCGTTGCCAACGCATTGGCCACACTATGCTGCCCTGTCATATTCCATTTCACTTCACCGACCACTTTGCCGTGCTCAAGTACTTTAAAGTGACTGCCATCGACACTGATCAGCTCAGCAGATAAAGCGGCTTGATCATTTGGCTCAAGACTGGTGCGAAGCACAGGTGTCCAGCAGCCCTGCTCTAATACTTCATCAATATTGGTTTCAGTAATCGGTGCAATAATACGACCTTCACTTGGAATGGTACGTACTAAATGATGGAACTGTTTCTGAATCGCAGCCAAGTCATCAAAAATATCGGCGTGGTCAAATTCAAGGTTATTAAGAATCGCGGTTTTTGGGTGGTAGTGTACAAATTTAGAACGTTTGTCGAAGAAAGCAGAATCATATTCATCCGCTTCTACACAGAAATATTGACCACCACCTAGACGTGCACTTTCACTAAAACCAAGTGGCACGCCACCGATCAAAAAGCCTGGATTTAAGCCAGCTTGGTCTAATACCCACGCCAACATGGTGGTGGTGGTGGTTTTACCGTGTGTACCCGCAACACCAAGTACATGTTTGCCTTGTAATACATGGTCTGCCAAGAATTGTGGGCCAGAAATATAAGGTAGACCTTCATTTAGCATATATTCGATCGCATCAATGCCACGTTTCATGGCATTGCCGACGATGACAAGATCTGGATGAGGTTGTAAATGGCTGCGGTCATAGCCCTGCATGAGCTCGATTCCCGCATTTTCCAGTTGAGTCGACATGGGTGGATAAACATTGGCATCTGAACCTGTGACTTTATGTCCTAAATCTCGTGCGAGTAGAGCCAAAGACCCCATAAATGTGCCACAAATACCCAAAATATGCAGATGCATAACGCGCCTTCTCCACTGCTTTTCATACAGCACGGTATCGTATGTATGATTGTCGTTATCAATAAAAATCAAACGCAACGATAGCAAGGCTTGCATGTAAAAGATAGTCAAAATTCGTTGTTGTTGTTTACTTATAATGATGCGGATAGATGCTAATATTTCAACGATTTTACTGGCATGCTATTCCCTATTGTTCAACCCTGATTTGGATAAAAGAACACGATGTTGAGCCCTACTCTTTTAGCGCTATGTTTGTTGATTATTTCTAACTGTTTTATGACCTTGGCATGGTATGGGCATCTGAAGATTTTGCATGATGCACCGCTCTGGCAGGCCATCTTATTTAGCTGGTGTATTGCCTTGCTGGAATACAGTTTTATGATCCCTACCACCAAACTACTTAACCAGCATGGCTGGAGTTTGGGAGAAATGAAAATCACTCAGGAGGTAGTCACTTTATTGGTGTTTGTCCCCTTTATGATTTTTGTTTTTAAACAGCCATTTAAGCTAGATTATATCTGGGCGATGCTGTGTTTGATGGGCTGTGTTTATTTTGTTTTTAGAAGTCAGTAAATCACAATGGCTCGGATCAAACATGGTCTGAAGCCCTTCACCATTGTGAGATGCGCATTCAGTTCTATTTGGCTGGGTGCTTACAGGCATTTTTTAAAATTTTGCTAAACTTTTGATCTCTTGCCGAAGGATTTTCATATTCAAAGCCATAGTCACTGTCCATTGTTGTTGTAGATAATGCACCATTGGGTTCAAAATTAGACAAGGCATAGCTATAGGTCTCATCGTCACAGTACACACGATACTGTGTAATTGAATAAAGCGTACCGACCTCAGTCGGGTTCATATAATACCCTGTCATCAATACGGGTTCTCTTTCATCGGTATGTGATGAACCCGTGACAATGAATTTCTCATAGGCTTTACCCGTGAGTGCATCACTGTTAATTTCGCCATTATAGCCCTGTGCTTTATTTAACGATTTAAAGGTTTTTTGAAACTCATCGAGATTTAAATTCACTAAAGCGGCATTGCTGTGTACCGTGAAAAGTGTGATTGCCAATAGGCTTAGCCGTTTTTTCATTATTAATGCTCTTGTTGATTTTTAAGCTCCCCTATTATTATTGAAATATAACGCTATGTCATTGTTAGCACACTCTATTTCATTTTTTCCTAAAAAATATAGTTGCAGTCGTTCAGTTAAATTTTCGTGAGATGAAAAATCAGTCTATAATAATGGCGTTCTGAATCCTCTAAAGCTTGGCTCTCGTCGAGATTTATCTTCTTTAATTTTTGTCTCTGGAACATTAGCAATGAATGCGGCCGCAGCACAAGACGCTCAACCACTTGTTGGAATTATCATGGGTTCTCAATCAGATTGGGCAACTCTCGAACATACTGCCAATATGCTTAAACAGCTTGGTGTCCCATTTGAAGCGGAAGTTGTTTCTGCACACCGTACCCCAGACCGTTTATTTGAATATGCTGAAACTGCACGTGATCGTGGTCTTCAAGTGATTATTGCAGGTGCTGGTGGCGCAGCACATTTACCAGGAATGTGTGCAGCGAAAACTGATTTACCTGTGCTTGGTGTACCGGTGAAATCTTCAATTTTAAATGGTGTTGATTCATTGCTTTCGATTGTACAAATGCCAGCAGGTATTGCGGTGGGTACATTGGCGATTGGTCAAGCAGGTGCAACCAATGCGGCGATTATGGCGGCGCAAATCCTTGGCTTAACCCGTGCAGACATTGCAAAAAATGTAGCGGACTTCCGTACCGCACAAACCGAAAAAGTGTCGAATAATAATATCCCTGGTCATGAATGAGGATAAGCAAAGCAACGCTTTGCCCGAATGTAAGGCGAAGACTTTGTCTGAGCAAAAGAGTTATAGATATGAATAAAACCATCGGTATTTTTGGTGGCGGACAGCTTGGACGCATGATGGCGCAAGCGGCTTTGCCACTGAATATTCAATGTACTTTTTTTGAAGCGGAAACGGATTGTCCTGCTGCGATTCTAGGTCCAGTATTTTCCAGCCAGAACCCGCAAGGCTTGCAAGATTTTATTGCCAGTGCGGATGTATTTAGCCTTGAATTTGAAAATACGCCTGTCGCAGATGTGGATGTTTTGACGCAAAGCAAAACCTTGTACCCACCTCGTCTTGCTTTGGCGACGGCACAAAATCGCTTGGCAGAAAAGAGCTTGTTTGACGAACTCGGTATTCCAGTTGCGCCGTATCGAGCTGTGGATAGCCTCGGCAGTTTAAAACAGGCCGTAACAGATCTGGGTTTACCCATCGTCTTGAAAACCGTAACAGGTGGTTATGATGGTAAAGGCCAATTCGTATTACGTACAGAAGATCAAATCGAAACGGCTTGGGCTGAATTGGGTCCTGCGAAAAGCTTGATCGCAGAAAGTTTTGTCAAATTCAGCCGAGAAGTCTCTATCATTGCGGTGCGTGGCCAAAATGGTGATGTGAAAACTTGGGCATTGGCCGAAAATCATCACCATAACGGTATTCTGTCGCATTCGATTGTGCCTGCGCCAAATAGCGTTGATTTGCAGCCTGTGGCACAAGACTATATTACCCGTTTGTTGAACCACTTAAATTATGTGGGTGTGCTGACGCTTGAACTGTTTGTCACTGAACAAGGTTTATATGCCAATGAAATGGCATGTCGTGTGCATAATTCAGGTCATTGGTCGATTGAAGGCGCGATTTGTTCGCAATTTGAAAACCATATTCGTGCAGTTGCAGGTTTGCCATTGGGGTCAACTGAAGTGATTCGCCCGACAGTGATGATCAATATTATTGGTCAACATCCAAAATCTGAACAGGTTTTGGCACTGAATGGTGCACATTTACACCTTTATAATAAGTCTGAACGTGCAGGTCGTAAGTTGGGTCATATTACCTTGATGCCGAATAATGCGGATGATTTAACTGGATTATGTCGTCAATTGGCGGAAATTCTACCTATTCCATTGGCATTAACCGCAGATATGATGTTCTAAACTTATCCACAATGCTTAAAAAGCGGTCTTTGGACCGCTTTTTTATTGGCAACGTATTTTGAATTTAAACTTTTAAATTTAAAAAATGGATTTTACTATTGTGGATAACTTTGGTGTTGATGTTTTGAATTTAAAAAAGCAGGGTTGGGTTTGAATTTAAATGATGTGGTGTTGGTTTTGTTTTAAATTTAAAAATAATCACATGGTTTAAATTTAAAATTGTGCATGTTTTTGCTGTTTTAAATTTAAATATACAGCCTGTGGGGATCTATTTTTTCTGTTTAAGTGCTTAAAAATCGCATGATTAGTCGGTATTTTTGATGTTGGCTCTGGTTTTCTTTGGTTTTAAATTTAAAAGTGGATAACTTTTTTGAATTTAAAATTAGGGTTGAGGGTGTTGGTGGTTTTGAATTTAAATTGCACTTGTTGATAACTTTTAAATTTAAAATGCGCTGCAATTATGAATTTAAAAACTGTGTTTTTAAATTTAAAACCATAAAATGAATTCAAAGTTACGTTTCCAAACTATACATCTTTATATAGCGTGTTAAGGTGAAGAGGAAATTTAAATTCAAAAGTTTTGGTTCAGTCATGAAACGTCATTTTTCTTTTTTTCTAGGCACTGCCTTATTTACTTTTTTCAATCAGGCGCATGCCGAGTTGGTGATTAATGGTGCAGCAGTTTCAGCACCAACCACAACAGCACCTGTAAGCAGTAATTATACGCCAAATACCAACTTTCAAGGCTGTATTGCAAATTTACGCTCTCAAGCGATTGCATCAGGGGTGTCTGGTGCTAGTTATGATCGTTATACCCAAAATTTAACCCCAGATTATTCGGTGATTGATAAATTAAATTATCAGCCTGAATTTTCGACACCAATCTGGGATTATTTGTCTGGCCTTGTGGATAACGAACGCGTGCAGGCAGGGCAGCAAAAACTGACTCAACACCGTGCGGTATTGAACCGGGTCGAACAGGCCTATGGTGTCCCTGCGGAAACAGTGGTGGCAGTATGGGGTGTGGAAAGTAATTATGGTGATATTTCAGGTAAATATCCTTTATTACAGGCACTCGGTACGTTAAGTTGTGAAGGTCGTCGTCAAAGTTATTTTCGTGGAGAGTTCTTTGCCACGATGCGTATTTTACAACGTGGCGATTTAACCCAAGATCAACTTTATGGATCATGGGCAGGCGCTTTTGGTCATACTCAATTTATGCCATCGACTTATGAGCGTCTGGCCGTTGATTTTGATGGTGATGGCCGCCGTGATCTGGTCTCAAGTACGACGGATGCACTGGCTTCGACAGCTAATTTCTTGAAACGTGCCGGCTGGCAAACAGGTATGCCATGGGGCTTTGAGGTGAAAATTCCACAAGGCATGTCAATCTCGGGTGAAAGTCGCCGTAATAAAAAGCCACTGAATAGCTGGGTTGCGCAAGGCGTAACCCGTGCGGACGGAACGGCTTTGATTCAGGGGAATTTATCAGGCAGTACTCCAGCGGGATTGATTTCGCCAGCAGGTGCCAATGGCCCACTATTCTTGGTGTTTAAAAACTTTGATGCAATTTATAGTTATAACGCAGCTGAAAGTTATGGTTTAGCCATTGCCCATTTATCTGACCGCTTACGTGGCGGCACACCATTTTTAACGGCTTGGCCAACCGATGACCCTGGCACATCACGTGCTGAACGTCGTGAAATTCAACAGTTCTTAGTTCAGCGTGGTTATGATATTGGTGCTGTTGATGGCTTGATCGGTGATAAGAGTCGTCAGGCCATTCGCCAAGAACAGAGCCGACTCGGCTTAAGTCAGACAGGACGAGCAGGGCAGCAGATTCTACGTGCATTCCGTCAGGAACAGGCAAAACAAATGATGCAGTAAAGCGTTGTAATACATATAAAATAAAAAGGTCTGCTCAATGCAGACCTTTTTTATCTCTCTGTTTTACGGTGCAGCGTCTAATTTAACCGCTTCTAAAATATCAAAAATCACTGCAGTTACATCTTGGCTTAAATCTCGATCATTAAAGATTTCATAGGCGGTGATAGTGACATCGGTATCACTTGGGAGCTGCTTTTGTTCTTCTTCAATCAAGTGTTCAATCGGTAATAAGGTCTGTTTCACTGCTAAATGCAGAATCTCGTCATACGCCACGTTTTCATCTTCAAGTTCAACTTCTTGCTCATTGAAATAGGGAATCAAAATAGAGTGCAGATATGGGCTAATATCTTGAATATCTAAGAGTTCGATATCACGAGTCTGCTCAATCGTACTGATGTGGTCGTTCACTTCAATTAAGATATGATAATAACTCATGCTGATCTCCATTAAGGCTAAGATGATGTTTTAACACCACAATAACATGAATAAATAAAAACAATCGACCCATTCTTGTTATTGCTTAGCACATCATCTTAACGCAACCTATTATGGCGATTGATCTGTTCTAGTTGGCTAAGCCAAGTAGTTTTAGATCGGTATCTGTCAGCTGAAAATCTTTGGCATCCTGATCTTTAATACGTGGATACATTAAAGACTTCGGGTCGCGGGTATGTTTGAGCCCCAAGGCATGGCCAAACTCATGGGCTAAAGTTAAACGCAGGTCGTCGATTGAAGAAAACTCATAAATAAAAATCTGTTTTCCATCAAATTGACCTTTATGCAGGACCTCAGGCTTGAAGGTTTCATTAAACTCAGCAACAGATGCAGCCAACTCTTGATAGACCTGTTGAGATTTTTCTGCTTTCAACTGATTTTGCTGAACTTTATGGTTGTATTCTGCAATCTTGGCTTGCAGTTTTACCGCTTGTTGTTGCAAATCACGTTGCTGCTTTTGCAGACTTGCAAATAAGGTTTTATTTGAATTATCTGCTTTATATTGTGCTAAACCCAATTGATATTGCTGCGCCTGATTTTCATAAGCTTGCTTTTGCTGCTCCAATTGAGCACTGCTTTCTGCCAAATCAGCATTCACTTTCTGCAATTTCTCATTGTGATTGAGCCAGTTTTGCTGTTCCTGTTCGAGTTGACCGAGGCTTTCAGCACGTTTCATGCTGCGAAGCTGACGTTGGTCAAACACTAGATTAATTACAAACTCGGCTTCAGGATCATACACAAAATATTTTTGACCTGTATTATTTTCCCAAATCGCTGCGGCTTGTTTGCTGAGTTCGACCATCTGCTGTTGATTGATGTTTAAGCGTGGGTCAAGCTCGGCAATTCGATAACGTAGCGGTTGTTCAGTGCTGTAGCGAACCTGAGACGACGCTGAAGCCGACGAGGGAATTTTAGCCAAAGCCGAGACTGGGGCCAATACAGTAAAGCATGTGGCCAAAAGGAGAGATAAAAGACGCATAATAGGAGATAAAACTTGAAAGAGGTCACATTTTAGCCAAAAAAAATCAGTAGTCAAATTGATGAAAGTAGATGTGATGTATGAGTTTTAACGATATTTCTAGAAAATGAATAAAAATACATTTGTAGACATATAACGCTAAAATCGCGATAAAAAAACGATATTTGTTTATTAAATGATCAAAAATAAAGTGAGAACAATTATTTATTTTTTATTTCCAAGCACACTAAATTTTTAAAACTTTAACTAGGTTCTTAAAAAAGGGATTTTTTTATCAGCAGTAAATACTTTTTATTTCACGTAATTTATTTATCTGTTTGTACAAAAACTATACTTAAAGTCTAGTTGCTGTTAATTCGTGTAACGTATTTATGCTTTTAGGGTGCTAATAAATGGCTTTAACCAGGTCTTTATCTGAATCTGTCAGTGCGAACTGTTGAAGATTTTGCTTTTGGATCACTGGGTACATCAGTGAGGTTGGGTCATTGGTATGTTCCAGCCCAAGTGCGTGACCAAATTCATGGGCGAGGGTAAAACGCAGGTCATTGATCGAGGAAAACTCATAAATGAAGATTTGCTTGCCGTTAAAATGGCCTTTATGAAACAGATGAGGTTGGAAAACCTGATTAAACTGATTTGCTGATGCGACCAGTTGTTGATTATTTTGATTGAGACTTTGAATCCGTTGATTTAGCTGTTGAGTGCGTTGATTGTGTTCCTGAACTTCATGTTGTAGCGCTAAAGATTGTTGCTGTAAAGCTTGTTGTCTTTGTGAAAATTGCTGTGCCAAGTCTTTTGAACTCGAACGGCTTTGGTTAAAACGCTGTACTTCTGCATTATATTGCTGGAATTGGGCTGCGAGTTGTGCCTGTTTACTGGCAATTAAAGCAGTACTTTTTTGGATTTCATCTTTTACTTGTTTTAATTGCTGATTCTGAGTTTCCCATTGTTGCTGTTGTTGTTTGAGTTGATCTAGACCCTGTAAACGGTCAGTACTGCGCTGTTGACGCTCATCAAAGACCAAGTTGATGCTGAACTCGGCTTGCGGATCGTAAATAAAATTTTGTTGTCCTGTTTCCTGTTCCCAGAGTCTGGCAGCTTGCTGGGTTAAGTCGAGGACTTGTTGCTGGTTTAAATTAAAACGTGGGTCGATATCTGCGATGCGATAACGCACGACTTTTTTGATCGGTTGGTGTTGATGGACATCAATCGAATTGCGATTCGTCTGTGCATTACTCAGTTGAGGTGCAATCATGCTGATACAAGCAATGACAAATGCGAGATAATGAGCTTGCATTGTGAAATCCCCAAAATAAAAACTTATTTTTGATCATTATTTTGTGGTCGTCAAAATGCTATCTGCTTAATAAATAGAGTGAAAAAGTGTGATTTTTTTCTAATAAATAAAAAAATAAATCGAATGATTTACACAATAAAAAAAAGTGATTTTTGTTGTTTTTTTGAGCATAACTCAAAAAATATCAATGGCCTAAATCAGTGAGAGTCAGAATTTTCTCAAAAAGCAGCAAGAAAACCGCCTATTGTTAACTTTTGTAAGTTTTTTCTAAAACAGTCGCGTTTTTAACCTTTAAGTGCAAAATTGCTGCTTTGTGACATTTATTGTCTAGCAAATTTTGAGTCACTTTTTAGAGCTCTTCGATTTTGGCATGAGCGAAAACTATCTGGTCAGCAACAGCGCACGATCGGCTTGAGTCAGGCGAAAGTGAGTGGCATTTTGTTCTTTCATGACGGGATACATCAGTGCTTGTGGATCATCAGTGTGCTGTAGTCCCAAGGCATGGCCGAATTCATGTGCGAGAGTAAGGCGTAAATCATCTTCAGATTCGAATTCATAAATCAAGATCTGTTTACCGTTAAATAAGCCTTTATGAAATAAATGGGGTTTAAAGCGTTGTTTAAATTGGCTGACAGAGCTGGTTAACTGCTGGTCCAAAGCATTCAATTCATCTACTTGCTGATTGAGTTGAGCGATTCTTTGATTATATTGATCAATTTCTTGCTGTAGTAACTTCACATTTTGCTCTAAATCCCGCTGCCGTTGTTGAAAATAGTCAGGGTTGGCATAAGAGGCAGGATGTTGCCGTGCATTGTGTTGCTCTTGATTATAGTATTGAATTTGTTGATTCAGCTGTTGTTGCTTTAAATCTAAAAGTTGTTTGCTACTCAGAATCTCCTGCTCAATCAGATCCAATTGCTGTTTTTTATCTTGCCAATGTTGTTGATTGGACTGTAGTTGGCTGAGATGTTCTCGACGTTGTTCACTTTCGATTTGACGTTCATCATAAATCAGGTGGATGCCGAGTTGGGCATTGGGATCATAGACAAAATAATCTTGCCCCGTGCCATCTTTCCAGATTTGAGTCGCTTGTTGGCTGATGCTTTTGACTTGTTCAATGCTGAGTTTAAAACGTGGGTCAACTTCGGCAATCCGATAGCGTAAACGAGTATCTAAGGGACTACTGATACGATCTGCCAAAGAATTAAATTTAAGTTGAGGGTGTTGGTGAGTTTGATAAGCAGACCAGATCAGAAACAGCACCAAGCTCATGATGAAGGTCAATTTCATTCGTTATTTTTGGAAAATAGAGGTTGATATAGGCTGGGCACCACTAAAACTCCCCAGATCAGCGTAGAGAGAATATTGCCTAGCTCATAAAAAATGGCGCCAAAACCAGAGATGAATGTCGAAGAATAGCTGGGTAATAGATAAATAAGTAACAGGGGGAAAAAACTATAGACGTAAAGCTTTCTTGCCCATTGTTTAAATAAGAATAAACCAACTAATATCACCACAAAAACAATCGCCAGAGAGCCTGTAATAAGGAGTTCCCAGTTCTGTGGTTCTGTTACTAATAATTTATTAATTGCGATGGTTGTTTCATTGTAAGCATCGAATATCGAGCTGATAAAAATACAGATCAATGAAAAAATAAAGATTAATCTAAATTGGGTTTTGCTGATAACGGGATCGGTTTTCATCTTCTCTCTAGGTATCATTCTTTTAGTGCTTTGGATTATACCGAAATATAATTTCATGTATATCAAACTAATCCTGCAGTATTAGGCATGATACTGCCAATCTCAGTTTTGGGATTCAGCTTGAGATTGACGCATATAACTGCCATATTGAAGACAAAATGATCGATTCTGGCAATTACAATAAAATGCAAAGGAACATGCATGCTGAAATATCTACTCAAAGTGCCTGAAGCCACATGGGCGGCAGTTTCACCTGCACCCGCAAAGGCAGAAAATCTAAAAATTAAATATTTGGGTACAGCAGGCTTTATTTTGTCTGATGCCAGTCGAACTTTGGTGCTTGATCCTTTTGTGAGTCGTCCCAGTCTTTGGCAGACCTTTACTCAACCTTTATTGAGCGATCCAGCTGTGGTTAAACGCTATATCCCTAATGCTGATGATGTGCTGATAGGGCATGCGCACTATGACCATATTCTGGATGCACCAGAGCTCTGCAAACAAACAGGGGCTCGCCTGATTGGTTCGGAAGCCAGTTTGATGTACGGGCGTTCTGCGGGCTTGCCTGAGCAACAGATGCAGGCGACACAGGGTAGGGAGGTGATTGAGTGTGGGAAATGGCAAATCATTGGCTTGCCTTCAATTCATGGTAAAGCCTTGTTCGGCCGTGTTCCATTACCAGGAGATATGATTGAACCAGCACCGTATCCACCGAAATTTCATCAGTTACGGCATGGTTTGGTCTTAAACTGGTGGATTGACACAGGACAATTGCGCGTTGTTCACATCGATTCGGCCGATTTTATTGAACCGGAATTGCAGGGCAAACAGGCTGATATCGTGTGCCTGTGTGCGATTGGACGTAAATATCGCCCAGACTATGTCAAAGATGTAGTGCGATTACTGAAGCCGAAATATATTATTCCATGTCATTGGGACAGTATGGTGACGCCGATTGATGCACCACCGCAATTATTACCTGGGGTGAATATTGCTGAGTTTATTGAAGAAATTAAAGCTTGTGGTGTCGTGCCTTTGTTTATGCCAATTTTGGGCGAACTTTATTTTGAACAATCTATACCCGGTTAAACATAAAAAACCGCGCTTTCGCGCGGTCTTTTTAAAGAGACAAATTATTTTTTGTCATCTTTTACTTCTGTGAACTCAGCATCTACAACACCATCATCCGCTTTCTGTTGTTGACCTGCATCGCCACCTTGGAATGCATTTGGATCAAAACCTTCTGCGCCGCCAGCACCTTGTGCTTGTTCATAAGCACGTTGAGTGATTGGCATCAAGATGTTTTGTAAAGCTTCAGTTTTCGCTTTGATGTCTTCAACTTCATTTTCTTTGGTTGCTGCTTCAAGCTCAGAAACCGCAGTGCTGATTGCAGTTTTTTCATCTTCAGTGACTTTATCACCTAAATCTTTCACTGCTTTGTTTGAGCTAGAGATTAACGCATCAGCTTCGTTACGCGCTTTGGCCAACTCTTCAAACTTACGGTCTTCTTCAGCATTCGCTTCAGCATCTTTAATCATTGCGTCGATTTCAGCATCAGACAAACCTGAGTTTGCTTTGATCTGGATCGATTGCTCTTTACCCGTGCTCTTATCTTTCGCAGATACTTTCAAGATACCATCCGCGTTGATGTCGAACGATACTTCAATTTGCGGTACACCACGTGGAGCAGGTGGGATATCGCCTAACTGGAAGTTACCCAACAATTTGTTTTGCTGAGCCATTTTACGTTCGCCTTGGAACACTGAAATGTCTACAGCAGGTTGGTTATCAGCAGCAGTAGAGAATACTTGAGATTTCTTCGCAGGAATCGTCGTGTTTTTCTCAATAATCGCTGTTAATACGCCACCCATGGTTTCGATACCAAGTGTTAACGGTGTTACGTCTAATAAAAGTACGTCAGTTTTGTCACCAGACAATACTGCACCTTGAATCGCAGCACCAATCGCAACCGCTTCGTCCGGGTTCACGTCTTTACGTGGCTCTTTACCGAAGAATTCTTGTACTTTTTGTTGTACAAGTGGCATACGAGACTGACCACCCACTAAAATTACGTCAGAGATGTCAGAAGTCGAAAGACCTGCATCTTTAAGTGCAATACGGCAAGGCTCAATGGTACGAGCAACTAAGTCAGCAACCAAACCTTCAAGTTTTGCACGTGTTACGTTGATCACTAAGTGTTTAGGACCAGTCGCATCAGCCGTGATGTATGGAAGGTTGATTTCAGTCGCGTTCGATGAAGAAAGCTCGATTTTTGCTTTTTCAGCAGCTTCTTTCAAACGTTGTAACGCAAGTGGATCATTTTTCAAGTTCACACTTTGTTCTTTCTTGAATTCTTCAACCAAGAATTCAATTAATGCGTTATCAAAGTCTTCACCACCAAGGAAAGTATCACCGTTTGTTGATAACACTTCGATTTGCTGGTCGCCATCAAGGTCAGCGATTTCAATGATTGATACGTCGAATGTACCACCACCTAAGTCGTAAACCGCGATTTTACGATCGCCTTCTTTTTTGTCCATACCGAACGCAAGTGCAGCAGCAGTTGGTTCGTTGATGATACGTTTAACATCAAGACCTGCAATTTTACCTGCATCTTTAGTCGCTTGACGTTGTGCATCGTTAAAGTAAGCAGGAACAGTGATGACTGCTTCAGTTACTGTTTCACCCAAGTAGTCTTCTGCAGTTTTCTTCATCTTTTTCAAGATTTCAGCAGAGATTTGTTGTGGTGCTAATTTCTTATCGTTTACTTCAACCCAAGCATCGCCATTGTCTGCTTTGATGATTTTGTAAGGGACAAGACCGATATCTTTTTGTACTGCTTGATCTTCATAACGACGACCGATTAAACGCTTGATTGCGAATAATGTGTTTTTTGGGTTGGTTACCGCTTGGCGTTTCGCGCTTTGACCAACAAGGATCTCGCCATCTTTATATGCAATGATCGATGGAGTTGTACGTGCGCCTTCAGCGTTTTCGATTACTTTTACTTTATCGCCTTCAAGTACAGCAACACATGAGTTGGTAGTACCTAAGTCAATACCAATAATTTTTGCCATTGATTGTGTTCCTCTAAAATTTTGTTGCAATGTTTTGCTTGTTATTCGATATGAGAGTTAATCGGTATTTTTCAAGCATTTTTATGAAAAAAAATCAAAAAACTCTCATTTTTTTGTATTTTTGAGCAAATAAGTGCTTTGCTCGTGCGGATTATTGACCCACCATTACCATTGCTGGGCGAAGTAGGCGACCATTTAAGGTATAACCCTTCTGTAAAACAGTCCCGATTTCATTGGCTTTGGCATTTGGATCGATACCAACCGCTTGGTGTAAGTCCGCATTGAAGCCATTTTGAGTATCTGCTTCCACCACGCCAAATTTTTCCAGCGTGCTAAGAAGTGATTTCAAAGTCAGCTTAACACCCTCAAGCACAGGGGTTTGTTCTTCACCCGCAGCTTGAATCGCACGTTCAAGGTTGTCGACCGAATCCAGTAATTCTTTGGCGAATTTTTCCAGCACGGTGTCTTTGTGCTTTTCAGATTCGCGTTGGATACGCTCAACACTTTTCTGCGCTTCATAAACAGCATTGGCAGTACGTGCTTTTTCTAGTTTCAAGCTTTCTTCAAGTTTGGTGATTTGCGCTTGTAAATCTTCAACGCTAAGCTCGTTTGCTTGCTCTACACCTTCAGCTTGAGTTTGTTCAGTCTGTTGCTCATTTTGAATGTCTTGAGCTTGCTCATTGTGCTCATTAGCCATTGATGATCTCCGTTGAAAAAGGTTCTTAAACATGTACAGTCCTTTTTGGCGTGAATGCTCATAGGGTTAAACCCGAACTGCCACATCTTGGTCATTCATAGATAGGGATGAAGTATGGGCAAGGCGACAAAATTCAAGCGTTCAGGTCAATTTAAATCTTTTAATTTTGCTGATTTAAGTAAAAATTTAAGTTTTCGATGACAAAAGCAATAAATTCTTGGGTAATTTTCGGTAAGTGTTGCCTAGAAGCATAGACTAAGGACAAAGTCAGGTCGGGTGCAGAAAAATCTGTAAACACCTGTTGCAAATGCTGCTGTGCAATGTCTTTACGTACCAGTAAAGTGGGCAACATGGCAATGCCTTGCGCCTTGAGGCACATTTGATAAAGCGCAATCACATCATTGCTTTTAAACGTAACATTTAAAGGATAGTTTTGCGGTTGCTGATCTGTATCAAACAAGGTCCAATATTGATTATGTGTGTGATGGGCTATGCATTCATGTTGAATCAGTTGACTGGGATGTAACAGGGGTGTGTGGTCTTGTAAGTAATGGGGATGTGCACAAAAGATAGATTCAATTTGACAGACAGGCCGCGCAATCAAACCATCTGCAACTTTTTGGGTAATACGTAGCGCCAGATCGACATGAGCATCCATCAGGTCGACGGTATTTTCAGTGAGATAGACATCAAATTGAATATGGGGATAACGTTTTTTAAACTGTTTAATACATTCATTTACGCCGAGCTGAAACAGAAACAGGCCACAGGTAAAACGAATCGTGCCACTGTGCTGTTCAGGTGCGGCTAAACCTTCAAGCAACTGTTGCTGCTGTAAAATATTTTCACAATAGACCAAGGCTTTTTCACCCGCAGGGGTCAAAGAAACCTTACGGGTATTGCGTTGAAACAGACGAGTTGAAAAAGTTTGTTCGAGATGTTCTAAATAACGTGACACCATGGCTTTAGAATAGTCCAGGTGTTCGGCCGCTTTGCTGAGATTGCCTTGGTGCGCGATGCAGACAAAGACTTGGATGGCTTTTAAGGTATCCATGTTTATTATCATTGTTGCAAGATATGCAATATTTTATCTTAATTTAGGGTGTTTATTCAGCAATAATTGCAATTTAAAGTATTCCTTATCAGATTGGAGACGATAAGATGAATACCAAACCTTATATCATTGCTTTATCTACTTTAGCGGCAACATCAACTGCTTTTGCACAAGACTTAAAAATCCAAAACTTTCTGGCTCAACCTGAGCACTTCGGTGTGACTTCAACATTAATTGAAGGCGATAAAGAAGTGTTATTGGTGAATGCCCAATTTTCTAAATCAGAAGCATTACGTATTGCAGCAGATATCTTAGACAGTGGTAAAACCTTAAAAACCATTTTTGTCAGCTATGGCGATCCAGACTTCTATTTTGGTTTAGATGTGTTTAAACAGTACTTCCCAAATGTGAAAATTATTGCAACGCCTGAAACAGTGAAACATATTCAAGATACGCAAGCGCTGAAAGTTGCCTATTGGGGACCTAAAATGGGCGCCAATGCACCGAGCAAAATTATTGTTCCACAAGCATATACTGCAAAAACTTTAAAATTAGAAAATGAAAACATCGAAATTAAAGGCAAAAAAGAGCTCACTTATCTGTGGATTCCAAGTGCTAAAGCGGTAGTCGGTGGTATTCCGGTATCCTCAGGGATTCATCTTTGGACTGCGGATACTCCGACAGCTAAAGATCGTGCAGAAGTGGTACAGGCTTTAGAAAGTATTAAAGCCTTGAATCCGCAAGTGGTGGTGCCGGCACATATGAAGGCAGGTGCCGCGGAAGGTCTGGATGCGGTAAATTTCTCGATTGACTATTTAAAGCAATATGAGAAAGCCGTTAAGCTAACCAAAAACTCAGCTGAACTTAGCCAAATGATGCGAAAACAATATCCTACACTAGGTGAGTCGGGTAGTTTGGACCTAGGTGCTAAAGTGGTTAAAGGCGAGATGAAATGGCCTTAAAACCGCATATCTAGCTCAAACAACCGTGATGAAAAGTCAGGGTTTTTTTATGTCTGCTACATTTATTTTTAATCAAAATTACGCAATTGTAATCTTTTAAGCAGCTTATGCAGTATTTCTATGAATTATAAAAAAATAAGATAAGCAGCATTTAACAGCGCAAATAAAGCTGAAATCACTTCGATCATAAGACCTTAGCGATTGTTCAGGTTTTTAAAAATATGTGAAAGTTAAGGATTGTTGATTTAAGAAAAATTGCAAAACAATGCGGCTTACATAACAAACTGCAACTAATCCGCATCACGTCCAAGAAAAAAATTGTGAATCATAGGCATCGCAAAGACAACTTTGCTTTTTGTCATAATGAAAGGAAATACGAAATGAAAAAGTTAGCATTGATTTCTGCAGTTGTAGCAGGTGTTGCATTAACAGCTGTAGGTTGTTCAACTCAAGGTGGTTTAGATGCCTCTGGCTCAGCTCAAACCACAAGCGCAAGCCCAACGGGAGTACAAGGTGGCGTTGGTGTACATGGTGGATCATCCGTTGATGTTCAACCTGGTGGTGCTTCTGCTGATGTGTCGGGTTCAGTCTCTGGTTCAGCGGGTACGACTGCGCAATAATTTTTAAGGATGAAGTTGGCTTCGCATAAGATTGAACACACGATGCCGCATGCAATCTTACCGATGTACTGCTATACATTACGCGAAGTTGACTTGATTCATAAAAATGACACTTTTGAAGTGCTATAAAACTAGGGTGAATTGATTGGCTCTAGTTTTATGGTTTTAACAAGTAAGTTTTAAAACATTGTTTAACTGGCATAAAAAGTAGGTGTAAATAAGCATTATGGTTAATGACTTTTTGATAATAGCCCTTTAGCGTACGACATATTTTTCAAATCTTGAACTTGATCTAAGACTTTAGAAAAGCATATAGTCGAAGACAACAAGAATTATGGACAGAGCGAAGAAGGGGACAGAAGTGACAGCATTACCTCAAAAAATTCAAACAATTTTAGACAAAGGGCAAGGCCCTGCTGCACGAGCGCTTGATAAGCTCCCTAAAATCATACAAGAGTCTCTGGCCAAGCTTCTCGCTTATCCACATCAATACCCGGATTTAGATTCTTTTACTAAATGTTTGATGGCCGTCCAAATTAAACAGGGCCAGATAGGCTTTATTGGTGAAGATCCCATTGAGTCTCGCCGTCAGTTTGATACGCAGATGTTGGCGATTATCAATAAGCCGACTTCGGTTGAATCGGTTGAAGATATCCGCCTTCCATTGCAAAGCGGGACCGTCTTTGCCAGACATTATCATCCTGCACCAAACAAAAAGTTACCGATGATTGTGTTCTATCATGGTGGTGGTTTTGTTGTAGGCGGTCTGGATACCCATGATGAAGCCTGTCGCCTGATTGCCAAGTATGCAAAAGTACAGGTGCTCAGTATTGATTATCCACTCGCACCAGAAGCATCACCACAGTTATTGATCAAATCCTGTGAAGATGCCTTGGCATGGGTATATCAAAACCGCCGTCAGCTCAAAATTTATAAGAACCGTATTGCTGTTGCAGGGGATAGTGCAGGGGGCAATATCAGTACGGTGGTTGCGCAGCACTCCGTAGGTAAAGCCTATGCACCACAAGCACAGCTATTGATTTATCCAGCAGTTGATTTCAAAAGCCGCCATCCCTCTTTTTATGCTTATGGCGAAGGATTGGTACTGACCAGTAAAGATGTGGATTATGTGACGGACTATTATGCTGCACAGCACGATGTTGCACTCGATGATCCATTGATCTCACCGACTTATGGCAGCCTTAGAAAACTGGCACCTGCTTATGTGATTACTGCTGGGCATGACTTACTGCATGATGAGGGTGCAATCTATAGTCATAAACTCAGACAAAACGGGGTTAAAGTCCAATATGTTGACTATCCCGATCAAACCCATGGCTTTATTAATCTGACACCAATCTCAAGTAAGGCAAAACGCAATACCATTGAAGTAGCGAAAAACTTTAGAAAGTTCTGGGATAAACATAGTTAATTATCTACAGGCCAAATCCTCAAACCGATGTTTCACGTGAAACATCGGTTTTCTTTATGAAAGATAACAAATAGAAATAGCAAAATTGAATTTGCAAAACTAAGATGAGTATTCACAACAAATCTATGTTCAAGCCGAGAAAAGCAATGATGAAAAAGTTGTTCATGACAACAGGTTTAATTTTGGCAAGCAGCCATTTATTTGCAAATACCATGGTTGATATGAAAACCAGTATGGGCAACATCGAAATCGAACTTTTTGATGATAAAGCACCTGTGTCTGCAAAAAACTTTGAAAGCTATGTAAAAAGCAACTTCTATACAGGCACGATCTTCCATCGCGTGATTCCTGGCTTTATGGTACAAGGCGGTGGTTTAGATGCCAATATGATTGAGAAGGCAACCAAAGCACCAATCGTGAATGAGTCGGGCAATGGCTTGAAGAACATGCGCGGTACTTTAGCAATGGCGCGTACCAGTAACCCGAACTCAGCAAGCAGCCAGTTCTTTATTAATGTGGCGGACAATAGCTTTTTAAATAAATCAGCAATGGATGCGGGTTATGCTGTATTTGGTAAAGTGACCAAAGGGATGGATATTGTCGATAAGATCGTCAATGTACCCACAGGTAACTATGGAATGCATCAAAATGTACCAAAACAACCGATTAAAATTATTAGTGTTCAGATAAAGAACAACAAGTAAAAAACAAAGCAGAAATATTTTAAATATATTTCTGCTTTAATTTTATATGCTTACAAGAATTATGCTGCTTTGTTGAACATGTTGGTGTGTAAAAAAAGAACACTCGATAAAACAAGGGTTTAAAAAAGCTTGCACCCTAAAAAAAATCTCCTATAATGCACTCATCCCGACGCGATGAAGCAAAAATAACTTAGCTTTACTGGTTAAGTTGTTAAATATTTATTGCGTTGATTTGCCACTGACGAGGTGGTGAA
>NZ_BBTF01000026.1:0-55214 GCF_000876115.1 Acinetobacter sp. NBRC 110496 | reverse complement strand
AAATCCGATCTATCTAATACTTACCCATTTTTTAGGGCAGCTATTAAGCTAAATTTGAGCTAAGTTTTCTACAGTCGTCAAATCATCCGCTACTGCTAGATAAGTATGTAATTATTAAATTCGGCATTAAGCAAAAAATAAGGGAAAAACTATTCCCTTATTTTTAGATAAAATAAATTTTAGGCAACATCCTCTTTAAAGTACTGATGCTTTCTTTTGGAATTATGCTTCCAGCTTTTAGCTACATTGTAGACTGAAGATGGAAGATCATCCCATTCTTCTGGCAAACCAGAACCTCGTGCAACACGAAGTTTTAAAGGATAATCCTTATATTCGATCAAATGAAAAAAATAGAAACTACGTTCTGGATATGTACTGAACTTTTTAAAATAAGCATTCCTCATATGGGGATATCGTTTTCGTATACCGTCATTAGGATGAGTGTTTGCAGGTTGTAGATACTGAAATTTCAGCTTTTTCATGTTTCCTCCTAGATTAAGTTATCTAGAAGGGATCCTCTGCATAGTAATTCATGTTTTAAAAATCTCTGATCAATTATCGTTTTAGCTTTGTATATTTAGCCTACCTTAGATCAAGCTATTTAAAATAATAGCCTAGCGTATCGTCTTTTGAATCACCCCACCCCGTCCATATCTGAGTCAGTTTTACGTAATGCTGATTGATGCTTTGGACTTTATATAAATAGCTACGTGGTGGAGAAATATTATTCGTTCGTACTTTCTCAATTAAAATAAAGGTTTTGTCATCTAGCCATTTTACTCGAAGTAGTAAAGGATCTTGGCATTGCCCCATTTCAGCATACATTGCTGCATCTTTACCATTCTTGGCAAAAGACAATCCTGCACATTCAGTATCTGGCAAATCCAAGACCAAACGCTTTCCTGCTAGGCTTTCTTTCGCACCTGCACAAGCCAGTGTTGAAAGACTTAAACATAATCCTGCGAATATTAATTTTTTCATTTGATATGACTCTTTATTTATTTGGAGGTTAAAACACATTGTCAATAAAACCACACTGTAAGATGTGCTGTGATGGATTGATCGGATTGTCATAAAGACTGATAAAAGCAATCATGTCATTCAGATAAGAACTGTCACGTTTATAACGCTGGCTATAGATATAAATCTGTTTGGGTGTATAGATCTTTTGATTTTGGAAGACTTCACCATTAAAGACCTTTAAATGTGGATATTGCTGAAAGACTTTTTGAGTTTTACTTCTATTTTGATCATCATGCATAGAAGCTTTATCCCACTGCTGTTTAAAGCTTTTGAATTGCTGTCCTGTATAGTGACTGAATTTAATATTTAATGCGTTCTCAATTTTTTGTTTAGTTGTGGCGATGTCATCTCGACGATAGATCGATGTATTTGCTCCTGCAACACTGACATGCATTGAGGTCTCAATCCGTTGAATCGGATTACTTTTGTTTCTAGGAAGATAGACGGTTGTTTCAGGGCAGTCCTGACAGAAATTTTCATCGTCTGAATCATCGATAATGGTAGTCTTTTGCTTGCTATATAGCTGTTGAAATTGTTTCTGAAGTTTGACGATCGCTGGTGTTGGTATATCTGCCTTGTCACCCAGCGCCAGTTGATTATTAAAAGATTGTTCTTTTTCAGCCCAATCCAGACAGGATAAGCCTTGCTCTAGGGTTAAAGCTGAAGCAGAAATAGGTTGAGCCATCGCGGTATGTATCATGAGCAGCGAGATACTCGTAACGAGAATTTTTTGAATCATACATGTCATTTTGTTGTTGTCCTTATGTTGGATTACCGACCATTCACGTTAAACCAATAGGAATATTCTTTAGGCTGACCATTCACCAGAACATTGCTGAGTTTGACGTCATAAATCACATTCAACTTCAAATCGTCAAAGTTAAACTGGATATGGTTGGGAACTCCGATATTTTCATAACGGATATTACTGATCTTCTGTTTAGCCCCACTACTTCGTTCAGTGACAACAACGTTAGCTTTAGCGTAGTCCACATTGCGATTGGCAAAGAAATTCTTTTGTTCGGTTAAAACTGAAATCGAGAGAATTGAACCCGCCATATAATATTTGGCTGGATAGTTGTGGTAGGGATAGGCAATCACACCGAGTGGTGCAGTGGTTGTATGATTAAAGGGATAAACCACTTTATAGGACGTACCGACCACATAAGGGAATCGGGTATCTTTAAATGATGGTGCATTAACTGAACCATACGCCGATTTTTGTAAGAAGGGATTGAGCATCCAGAGTCGATGCCCCACATCTCCTGCAAACAGGTTTAATTTGTCATGCACCATATTGGTAATGCTTTCGGCAGGTGAATAGTCATTCTTATTCTGTCTTACTCCCATTTCCAGACTACTGGTTCTTGCACCCACTGCACCAATATCGGAATAGCAGTTTGTGTTAGCTTCGGGGTAATGGGTCAGGATGTTGTTTGCCGCAAGAATCAGTGCGGTTTGCATCATTTCATCTTCACGGGCATAGTCGTATGTAATACTTGGCAGCCCATGCAAGGCACGAACTGTATTGAGCTCATTTAAAAATTCATTTCTAAACTTTGCACTGAGCTTGCCTGCATAACAGTTGTTGATATCGGGGGCATCACTCATGGATGAGCCTTTAAACACATCGAAACTAATCGTCTGACTCTGTGCTGCCAATGTTTTGGCATCACCCTCCTGAGTGAGTTTAAGGGTACATGTACCCGCACCACTCCCCTTTAGTTCACCATTAGAATAAGTACAGGTTGCAGTAGATAGGCTGCTAATCGTGACAGGAAGTTTGGCACTGGATTCAGTATCCAGTGAATACACACTCTCCGTCAGGATGTATTTCATTTTGAATGGGACAATGGTTTGTTTGAGCTTATTGACACAAACATTATTTTCTAGATATTGATCGGCAGCACAAGTCACATTGACGGTCATGCTGCTATTCAATGGTAGAACTTTTGCCGTGCCTGCCTGTGTCAATCCCAGAGTACATTGTCCAACCTTTAGAGCTTTGAGTTCACTGCCATTTACACTACAGATGTTGGGAGTGTTACTGCTAAAAGTCACTGCCAGCCCTTGATCTGTCTGAAGCGATAATGGATAGCTTTGACCTTGAATCAGGGTACTGAATGGTAGTGACTGAATATTCTGCACTACCTTGTTTTTACATACACCCTCTTCCAGATATTGGCTTTCAACACAGGTCACGGGCTTAGGGATTGTATTGCCATTATCTGGATTATCCGTTCCACCGTCATTGGATGAACTGGAATCTCCACCTGAACCGCCTCCACATCCGAGCATGACTGTGCTGATTGACAACATCAGCACAGATGGCATAAACGATCTTGAAATCATCATGATTGACTGCCTTAAATTTTTATATTGTTGTTATTGATAATGATCAGCCGAAAGGAGTTGACGGATTTCACTGGCCATTTTTGGGCTACGCCAAGGGAATAACACCTTAAGACTATAATTTGGCTTAAATTGATCCCGTGTTCCAATATTGACTTGGAACTCACGTTTCATCGGTGTCCGATGGACTTGTTGGTTAACATGGGTTCCCATCATTGGGTTACTGATCACAGTGGTTGTCGTTCTAAAGCGATCTTCAACCAGATTGTAATGACCCACAGAGGTAATGTAGTCAAAAGGATATTTGACGAGACGTTGATCAGGCTGATCAAATAGGATGATAGTTTTGTCCTGACTATTAATCCAGACACCACGATTTTGATAGTTAAAAGTTTCCCCTTGGCGTTTCAGTTGCTCAGTCATTCCATCGAAATATGTATTTCCATATTGATAGAGGTAGTAAATGATCACAAACCAGAACAGGTCAAAGCCAAAGAAGATATAGGCAAAAGCACCAAAGGAAAAGATTTTGGCAACAATGAGAAAGATCACAATCGGCAAGACCACACATTTTAAAAATAGCTTGGATTTTTGAGGACGGTTTTCGATTGGAATAATTTTAGGTTTAGTTAATTCAGTCATGGTTGTTCCCCACATGTTCAATGCAATTCACAATCACCAGCAGATATAAAAAGGTCTATTTTTATAGGCGTGATTTAGCCATCCACCGTTGGATTGTTCTTGTTAAAAGTTTTTTAATACAGACGAATAATAGTTAGCCGTCTAGTCCCCGTTGCAAAGCACAACAAGGTTGAACAGGTGGTGAGGCACAAATGAGAAAAGATAGATACAACATGTGAAGCTCCTTGAATCTTAAGAAGTTCTGCCATATCACTGTCAAATAATGGTGGCAGAACAAAAGAGGGTTGACAGACTGGGATCCAAGGAACCAGCACACCCGAAGGTGTCCCCCTTCTGTCCTACCATAAAGATAAAAGAGGGACGAGAAGGTCCACAAAAAATAGGCGAGCTATTCTCTGTGCTGGATCAACGGTCTGTCAAAACCGACTGGCAATGTAGGCCAGCGAGCCCATATTAATTTTATTCAAAGCTTTAGTCAATTTTACCAATACTAAAATCTGGACGATCAAATTACTTGTAAGAATTTAAGTTAAGTGTTTGATTTTTCCCATGAGGTCAAATTAAGCCACTCGATTAGCTCATTTTGGTTTAATGGATGAGACTAAAATGGACTTTTCTTCTTTAGTAAGATAAAACAATAAAATAAATCAATAAATTTCCCAACCGCACCTTTAAATATTTGGCTTATTGAAATCGGTTTAGTTATGTGAGTTATGATTCAGAATGGACTTATCCTTTTATGATCTTATCCAATAAAGCTATGGGTAATATCCTAATTCAACCCATTCATATTAGAGAAAGCTTAGTGAAAGTCTTAAACATTGATGAGGCACTGAAAAATCGATCATGAATTCAGCTCATGATTAACAGCAATCACTCTGAGTTTATGACTTAAACACATCTAAGACCTATTCAGATCAGTTCTCAAAGCAAGAAAAAGAATAAACATTGAACAATGACCATCGTGCATAAAAATTCTAACAACCAGTTTCCTAGCCGTCAGAAATTCAAAATATCTTCAGGAGAATCAATAGATTATTTAATGTTAAGATATGTAAAAAGGTTGAATTGGATCATTGACAGTTTAAGGTATACCCAGTTAAGCTAAACCTACACAGCAAAATCTGTGTTCAGGCGTGACAACCTGATATAATCTAGGTGCAAATAAATGTCGCACTTGCGGCTATTTTTTTGTCTACTGTTTAGCAGTCGTTATGGCAGCTTGACAGGGCAACCGTAAGGTTGGCTGAGCCTAGATTCAGTATTGTCACCCCTGTTTAGCTGCCACCATCATTGTGACAAGTGATGGCGGTAAGTAATTAAACTTATCTAGGACTACTGCTATGAACGCAATTCTTCATGGTGCAAACACTTGCACACCTAAAAAACAAGCCTCTCAACTAATTGTTGAACTCGGTAAATCAATTTCAAATCCACAACGCCAGACACTCGCCAATCTTTATATTGCTGTTGATACCGCAAATTCCTTGCTCAAAGAACTTGAACAAGCACATCAGATCATCCGTGAATGTATGCATGAAATGAATGATGAGCAAATTCTCGAAGTCGCAAAGTTTAATCAAAATAATAACCTCTCCTCTTTATGGGCATTCCGTACGCATCAACGTCACAAGTTGATTGAGCGCGCACAGCGTGTGCTGTTTGGAGCTGGTCATGTCCAAGGCTAAGAAGAATAACAATCTCCTGATTTCGGGAGACTATCCTTTAATTGCTTCGCCTACGCTTGCAAAAGCGTTTGGCGTAGCGGCTGCCAATTTTCTACAGAAATTGCATTATTGCTTAGAAAATAACGAGGGGAAAATTTTTAATGGAAAAAAGTATTGGTTCCATAGCTACGAGCAATGGCAAGCGACGCTTGGCGTGTATAGCGTATCAACAATCAAACGAATTGTGGCAAAGTTAAAGCAAGCTGGAATTCTTGTGATTGAAAAGTTAGCACAGAACAAATGGCTACAAACCAATTTCTATACGATTAATTATAAGAAATTAAAACAACTCATCACGCTGAATAACGGGCAAAACAATCAGCCTAATGAGATCGTACCAACTCCTGATCCCGTCGTAATCACCCCCTCTCTGGAGAAGTCTGCTCAAGCCGTCCAGTCATCCATGTTAATGAGTTCAATACAACAGGCATTTCAAAATATCAAGGTTAAATCAAATACATTTGAACCAACATTAAAAGTGGCAAAAGAATCCCGTCTGCGCCCCGACTTTGTCACGCGTGAATCTTATTCAGTAAAAGGATTAAGCCAACCCCTCCACCCTGCTGCATCAAACGAAACGTTAAAAAATATGGATGTCAATTACCGCTGCTTTTATCAAGCACTCAGGCAGCACCGTGTAGATATTGATTGTGATGATCTACGTATTCAACAACTCTTAAAGTATCAGAAGCGGATTCTTCAACATATTGTATATATCAAACAGAATTTTGCAGGACATGAGCGCTATCAATGGCACATGCTTGAACAGCTACAAATGGAAAATTATTTAAAGAAATAGGTCAAATCGAACGAAGACCAATTTCAAATGATCCGTCTATAGGAAGTTCATAAACGGATCATTTGATTAAATCAAAGGTTAAACAAAGACTGATTAAATCCATTCAACTGGCTCATCAGAGATAACCGACCTTAGTTATTTAATGTATGTATATTAAAAGTCATAATCTAGATCTTTCGATTGATCACGATAATGTGTATTCGTATTTTCCTGTTCACGTTTTTTAGCCAACGCTAACTCATACTCTTTTTTATAGAGTTCACATAAGTTATTTTGACGAATTTCCCGAATCTCCTTTCTATAATTTTTCACTGTGTCTTGATCTTCAGGATCGGTGCTATACAGTAAGTGCCTAGGAATTTGAGGAACATCCTTTAATTTAGTTCCATATTTTTTATTATAATCTTCATTTGATAAACATGACACTGCACTGCTCACTTCTAATTTAAGACCATGAATTTCTACAATCTTAGTTGGCGCATATTTTTCTAAAAATTCATTTATTATTTTTTCAGTTTTTGTTCGGTAGTGAAATAATATGTTACGACCAAACCCAAGCACATCAGCCGTGATTTTTAATGCACCACCTTTATCAGGATTTTTTTGACGATATTGCTTGAAGAACTGTTCTGGTAAACGTTGGATATTATCCAACATACTTTTTTCTGAAAATAATAAATGTAAATGTGGTTGTTCTGACTGTCCATCCAGCGCAGCAACATGATTATGAATTGCGATTGTACATGGCATTTTATATTGACCACAAAACTCATGCATTAACCTTTCAGATAATTCAATGCGCCGATTTTCATCCAATTCTTTTGGCAAAGCGATTGTAATATGTGATGAGGTTCGTCGGGTCTCACTTGTATATTGATCTGCTGCATACCAAAACTGATCGGGATGATTATCGACCCAAGCTGGCATATGATAAGAAGCACAATATTCAAGCTCTTCAATCTCACTTTTATGCTTAGAAAAATATAAGGTGCGAGTAATATAGTGATAGGCACTTTTTGATAGTCGATACTTTGAATGACCGTCACTCAATTTTATTTGACTATCACCTTTAACGTTGTGACTTAAATGAAAATAATACATCTTTACTTCCGATATTAATTAAATTGGAATATCGGATCCTACAAAATTTTAAAAAATCATGATTCGTTTGGTGAAGAAAAATGAAAAAAACTTAAATTTCGATCAAAAAACACACATTTAATAAAATTGCACGAGTAACAGAACCTAAAAATAAGAGTAACAGACTAAAAAATTAAAAAATATCAATTTTTACCAATAAAAACAGTCACATAAGATATTTATAAAATACGTGTAACAGCTTAAATAAATAAGAGTAACACTCTTTAAAATATGAGTAACGCCGATAGCACATAAGAGTAACACCCTATAATCATTAAAAATCATATACTTAAAAATTAACAGGGCTGCGCAGCACGAGGAGAAGTGTCTTTTAAATGAAAGCGAAGCGAAATTTAAAAGACACGGATACGAGATATAAAAAATCTTTTTTGCATTCGCAAAAAATATTTTTTATCTGTCCCACTATTAACAGCCATAAATTAACAGCTCAAATTAACAGAAGAGTAGTATTTTTTGAAAACATCAACTTTTGACGATTTTTTTTTAGACTTTGTGATATACCAACATTTTCCTAAAAACAGATGGTTTAAAAATGGCTAGAGTTAAATTAACAGTGAGAGAAATAATTTTAAGAGTTGAAAAACACTTAAATCAGATAGCAAGACGTACTCATTCAGATGAGTTGGTACTTCAATTAATTCAATCGAAAACAGAAAATCAATTTACCGAAGAAGACACAAAAAGATTAAATAATAAATATCACAAAATCTTAGAATTAGACAGATTATCAGAATTAATGGATTCTATCTGCACAATCGAAAAGAGTAATCGCTCTGATATTGAAAATGATATCGTTGATTTTAGTGGATATGAAGATCCTTTTTCTCAGACTGAAGAAAGATTAAAAATAACATTAAAAATGCTAAAAAATTACAATAGAAAAATTCCATATGAAATCAAACAAAAAGCACACTATGAAATTAAAAAATCTTTGAATAATTCGTATAAGCAAAGAAATCAGAAGATAAAAGACAGGAAAAAAGAGAATCATGAGAAGTTTTTTCTTGGCAGTGTGCTTATATCATTTTTAAAATCTAAAGATATTGAAATGAATTATCTGGATATTACACTTAAGATGGTAGAGCTTTATCAGACTAAAAATTATTTTAACAGAGAATTATTTTCAGAATATGAAATAAATGAATTTAAGTTCTCAGAAATTGGTAGAAACTTTAACGATAAGAAAAACTCTATTTTATCTGACCCAAGGATGCCTTTTAAATAAAAATATAGCTTAAAAGATAAAGTAGTATACGTTTAGCTCATTTATTTTAAATGGGCTAATGAGCTAACGTTGTTATTACTGACAACTTACAAAAGATTATTTACTGATATAATAAAAAAAATAAGTCTTTTTTTTATTTTTTAAACATATCTCATCTTTTTTTATTTTCTGCATATATCTCATCTTTTTTTGGTTTTTTTCCATATATCTCATCTTTTTTTTTTATATTTTGATAGCCTTTATTTTAAGAGGTTTTCTCTTAAAACTTTATTGAAGGAGATATTTAATGGCTGTATCTATAGACCTAACTAATACCGAACGTCGAGTATCTACTGCCGAATTCGCTTTGCGCATGAATATTTCAGAAAAGGAGCTATATGATCGAATTAAAACTGGTCGCGTGACAAGACCAATCAAAGATGGACGTAAAAATTACTGGCTTAATAGCTATGTCCTTTCCTGTATTATTCATGAGGAAAACTCCACTCTTACGTCAGAATGAAATAGCTGTTGTTCTAAGTCAAAAACGCCTGATTTTTCTCAGGCGTATTTTTTCAATATTTTCATTCATCCAATAGTTAAATTCTTATCTAATATGATGACTTTAGTTTTTAAGAGATCTAGTAGATCTATAAAATTAAAAAGGTCACAAATAAAATTTGTGACCTTTTTTGTAACAAACTTGAATGTGAGTAACATTATGAGTAAGTTTAACAAATACTGATTAAATATTATTAAATTACAATAACTTAAACCACATATGCGCGGTTTACATCATGCCGCCCATACCACCCATACCGCCCATATCTGGAGCAGCTGGTTTATCTTCTGGGATATCAGTAATCATACATTCAGTTGTCAACATCAAACCAGCAACAGAAGCTGCGTGCTCAAGTGCAGAACGCGTTACTTTCGCTGGATCAAGAATACCCATTTCCAACATATCGCCATATTCGCCAGTAGCAGCGTTATAACCGAAGTTACCTTCGCCCGCTTTAACGGCATTGATCACAACTGAAGGCTCATCACCTGCATTCGAAACGATTTGACGAAGAGGCGCTTCGATTGCACGACGTAAAATGTTAATACCCGCAGTTTGATCTTCGTTAGCACCTTTTAAGTTATCTAACACATTCACTGCGCGTACCAGTGCAACACCACCACCTGCAACAACACCTTCTTCAACTGCAGCACGCGTTGCGTGAAGTGCATCATCTACACGGTCTTTCTTCTCTTTCATTTCAACTTCAGTTGCTGCACCAATTTTGATGACTGCAACGCCGCCAGCTAATTTAGCAACACGTTCTTGAAGTTTTTCTTTGTCATATTCAGACGTTGATTCTTCAATTTGTGCACGGATCTGTTGAACACGTTCAGCGATTTGCGCTGCATTACCAGCACCATCGACAATCACAGTGTTCTCTTTAGAAACAGTGATCTTATGTGCAGTACCTAAATCTTGAAGAGAAGCCTGTTCTAAAGACATACCCACTTCTTCAGAAATCACAGTCGCGCCAGTCAAGATCGCGATGTCTTGAAGCATTGCTTTACGACGGTCACCAAAACCAGGTGCTTTGACCGCACATACTTTGATAATACCGCGCATGTTGTTCACAACAAGTGTTGCAAGCGCTTCACCTTCAACATCTTCAGCGATAATAAGAAGTGGTTTACCTGTTTTAGCAACAGCTTCTAATACAGTGATCAATTCACGGATATTGCTGATTTTTTTGTCAACAAGAAGGATGAATGGATTTTCAAGTTCAGCAGTCAATGTATCTTGCTTGTTCGCGAAGTATGGAGAAATATAACCACGGTCGAACTGCATACCTTCTACAACGTCTAAAGCGTCTTCGAAGCCAGAACCTTCTTCTACAGTGATTACACCTTCTTTACCCACTTTTTCCATTGCTTGCGCAATCAACTTACCAACAGTAGTGTCAGAGTTTGCAGAGATCGAACCGACTTGTTCAATTGCCTTAAAGTCATCTGCAGGTTTTGCATTCGCACGGATATTCTCAACAACCGTTTTCACTGCAATGTCGATACCACGTTTTAAATCCATTGGATTCATACCTGCAGTTACAGATTTGATCCCTTCATTTAAGATTGCTTGAGCAAGTACAGTTGCCGTTGTTGTACCGTCACCTGCGATGTCATTGGTTTTAGAAGAAACTTCACGAACAAGTTGAGCACCCATGTTTTCAAACTTGTCTTTTAAAGAAATTTCTTTCGCAACAGTTACACCATCTTTAGTAATGTGTGGTGCACCGAAAGAACGATCAATCACAACATTACGACCTTTAGGGCCTAAAGTGACTTTCACCGCATCTGCAAGTACGTTTACGCCTGCAATCATTTTTGAGCGCGCTGAATCACCAAATTTTACGTCTTTAGCTGACATGTTAAACTCCGAATCTTTTTAAATTACTGTATCTGATAATTTTTGAGTTATGTTTGGATTAACCTTCAAGTACCGCTAAGATATCCGACTCTTTCATGATCAAGAGCTCTTCACCACTTACTTTTACTGTTGTACCGGCATAAGTACCGAACAATACTTTATCGCCAACTTTAACGTCTAAAGCACGAACGCCACTGTCAGTAATCTGACCATTACCTACTGCGATTACTTCACCTTGAGATGGTTTTTCAGCAGCAGAACCTGGAAGTAAGATACCACCAGCCGTTTTAGTTTCTTCTTCTACGCGACGAATCACAACACGATCATGTAATGGACGAATGTTGCTCATAGTTAACTCCATCAGACTTAGTCTTTTTGATTAATGTGTACCGCCAGTTCTTGGCAATACATAAAATTTTGATATGCCACTTTTGTGGGGTTGAAAAAAATGGCTTCAAGGGGGAAATGAAAAAAAAATCTATTTATAGATGTTTTTTTAATCACAACAGTATGGCGCTGCTGAATTAAACAACATTTTCTGATTTCAAAAAGGCTTGCTGTGTTTCATCTAACCAATAATGTTCCACTGTTCCATCATTCAAAATCACATTAAAACTATTGGTTAACCCAAAGCGTAATCGATTCGAAGTTGCTGTACCGGCATGAATATCTAAAATTGGATGATCAAATCCCAACTGGAAAATCTGATTTAAATCATGCACAGCCACGTTATGTAGATGCCCATGCAATAAACCCAATAAGCCTCGTTCCCCCCAACGCTCTAATGCAATTTTCGCGAGCACAGGACAGTCCTTATCCCCATGCTGATTGGGAAAAGTATAAAAAGGCTGATGGAAGGTCACCAACTTAAGTTTATTCAACGGCGCATGCTTTAGCTTTTCGTCAGTTTCGTGGATTTGCTCCAGCGAAATATGTCCACGCGTATGGTATCTACGGCGAATGCTGTTCATCCCTACAATATAAAAATGCTCTGTTTCCAATGTGGTTTCCAAGCGACCAAAAAACGCCTGATAACGAACAAAGGGCGAGAAAAAACGGTTCCAGATATGGAAGAGTGGAATATCATGATTGCCAGGAACCACCAGATAAGGAATCGACAATGCATCTAAAAATTGACGACATGCATAGAATTGCTTAAAACGTGCACGCTGGGTGAGGTCACCACTGACAACCACTGCTTCTGGTTGATGCTCTAAACAAAACCGCTTGATCGCCTGAATACAAACTTCACGTTCCGTTCCAAAATGTAGATCAGACAGATGTAGTAGCATTAGGAACCATCACTTTTAATGCAGATTTTTCAACTGAAAATTTTAACGGGGTTTGCATTTCCATAAGCTCTCCATCCACAGCTACGGTTAATTTTGGCTTTTTACAGTCAACCTGTATATGCTCGGCACAAAATGAATACACATCAGCAGCTTGATCAATTTTGCCCTGAATGAGTTTCCATAACATTTTCAATAAACTGAGACGATCACTTTTCGCAACGACAACACCTGCCAACTTGCCATCTGCAGCACATTTCGCAATTCTTAATTTCATATCACTAAGCTGCAGTTGATTATTACCAAAGAAAATCAATGGGGTCGCAACTGGATATTTTTGACCATCTACAGTGACAGCTAATTTCAATGACTTATATTCACGCAGCAATACATCTAAACCCGATGTATAGGCATTTAAGGGAAAACGCCCTAACCGTTGATTATAAAGTTCACGTTTCTTAATAAATAAAGGATAGAGCCCCAAACTCGCATTATTCAAATAAATCTGGTCATTGATCGCTGCCACATGAACATCTTGTATTTTTCCTGTTGCAATTACTTCTGCCGCTTGAGCAACATCAATTGGAATATTTAATGCCCGAGCCACATAGTTAAACGTTCCCAACGGTATAATTCCCATCGGGATATCGGTATGAATTAGCTTCTTGGCAACCGCATTCAGAGTCCCATCCCCACCTGCAGCAACCACTACACCACGAAAATCAGCCTGTCGATGCCGAAGTAAAACATCTTGCATCATCTCATCAAAGTTGACCTGCTGATTTAATTCAAATACCTGGATTTCGAATCCATATTGCGTCCAGAAGGTCATGAGACGCTCATATTCTTCATCCTGTTGCGCTGCATGAAAACCTGATTTTTGATTATAAATAATAGATAAAGGCTGTAAATTCTGAGTCATTAACATCAACCTTAAGGGCGAGAATAATCATATTTTTGTTTACAAAATCAACAAATAAAAGCTTGTTTATGTAAATTTTGAATGAGCTTCATTCATATAATCAATAACAATTCTCAAAAAAACAAAAAATAAATTAAACTATTGTTTTAAAACATGATTTATAACAAAAATAATATATATAAATAAACAAAATACTAAAATATAAAATAATAAAGTTGTTTAAAAACAATAAAATAAAAATAATTATCCCTAAACACCTTAATCCCCCCACCTATTCTTTAGTCTTATATTTTTTATGATTTTATGCTTTAATACAGCCACTTTTTTTACTTCCTCTGTCTTACTGCCATCCAGTAGATAGAACTTGTACGTTGTACACACTTTAAAAAGGCATCACCATGACCCAAGTGAACGCACCAGAATTCGTTCGTCACCCTAAGCTAATTGCATGGGTGGAAGAAATTGCAAAATTAACCAAACCAGCAAAAATCGAATGGTGTGACGGCAGCGAAGAAGAATATCAACGTCTGATGGACTTGATGATCGCTAACGGCACCATGCAAAAACTTAACCAAGAAAAACATCCTGGTTCTTATCTTGCAAATTCTGACCCTTCTGACGTTGCTCGTGTTGAAGATCGCACTTATATCTGCTCTCAAAATCAAGAAGATGCTGGCGCAACCAATAACTGGGTTGCTCCTGCTGAGATGCGTGCAAAATTAAATGGATTATTTGACGGTGCAATGGAAGGCCGTACCATGTATGTGGTTCCCTTCTCGATGGGTCCTTTAGGAAGCCACATTGCTCATATTGGTATTGAGTTAACAGATTCTCCTTACGTTGCTGTCAGCATGACAAAAATGGCACGTATGGGCAAAGCAGTTTATGACGTGTTAGGCACAGATGGCGAGTTTATCCCATGTGTACACACTGTTGCTGCACCGCTTAAAGATGGCGAGAAAGATGTTGCTTGGCCATGTAATAATGAAAAATATATCGTTCACTATCCAGAAACACGTGAAATCTGGTCTTACGGTTCTGGCTACGGCGGTAATGCACTACTAGGCAAAAAATGCTTGGCATTACGTATTGCGTCTGCAATGGGTCGTGAGCAAGGCTGGTTAGCTGAACACATGCTTATTTTAGGCGTGACCAACCCACAAGGTGAAAAACACTACATCGCAGCAGCATTCCCTTCTGCTTGTGGTAAAACCAACTTTGCAATGATGATTCCACCAGCGGGCTATGAAGGTTGGAAGATCGAGACTGTAGGTGACGATATTGCTTGGATCAAACCAGGTGAAGATGGTCGCTTATATGCCATCAACCCAGAAGCTGGTTTCTTCGGTGTTGCGCCTGGTACAAATACCAAGACTAACCCGAACTGTATCGCAACGATGCATAAAGATGTGATTTATACCAACGTTGCAGTGACCAAAGACGGCGAAGTATGGTGGGAAGGTCTAACTAAAGAAGTTCCAGCAGACCTGATTACTTGGAAAGGTCAACCTTACGTTGAAGGCGAAAAAGCAGCGCATCCAAACTCACGCTTTACTGTTTCTGCAGGTCAATGCCCTTCGATTGACGCTGACTGGGAAAATCCAGCAGGTGTACCAATCTCTGCATTCATCTTTGGCGGTCGTCGTGCAGACACAGTACCTTTAGTTTCTGAAGCATTTGACTGGGTTGATGGCGTTTACAAAGCAGCAACCATGGGTTCTGAAACCACTGCCGCAGCTGTTGGTCAACAAGGTATCGTACGTCGTGACCCATTCGCAATGCTTCCATTTGCGGGTTATAACATGGCTGATTACTTCGGTCACTGGTTAGACATGGGCAAAAAAGTCGGCGCGAAAGCTGAAGCTGCGGGTAACAAACTACCAAAAATCTTCAACGTAAACTGGTTCCGTCGTGATGCCGAAGGTAACTTCGTATGGCCTGGTTTTGGTCAAAACATGCGTGTTCTTGAGTGGATCATTGATCGTTGTGAAGGTCGTGCAGAAGCGACTGAAACACCGATTGGCTATGTTCCAACTTACGAACAATTGAACTGGACTGGTCTTGATTTCTCTAAAGAGCAATTCAACACTGTTACCGCTCAAGACAAAGATCAATGGATCAAAGAGCTTGAAAGCCACACTGAGCTATTTACTAAACTTGGTGCTCGCTTACCTCAAGCGCTTAAAGATCGTCAAAATGAATTATTAGCAGCGGTTAAATCTGCTTAATCATCATTGACATAAAAAGGTCGCTTCGGCGGCCTTTTTTGTCATTTTAAGCTGACAAACTATAATATACTAACAGCCTTAAACGTGATTTTCACCCATCGAAGATGAACAAATTAAGACTTTAATGTGCAAGCAAAAGTCAGTTTAAAAATATAAAGAGATCTGTATCTCATCGATTTAAACAGGAAAAGTTATGCAACAAGACATTACAACTGCACAAGATTTTTTAAAATTACTCCCAGACTCAGACACTGTCTTTGCAGCCAGAGACTCCTTTCTCACAAAACATTTACTCCCCCTCATTTCGATTAACCTTGCCCAGATCAATCCTGAATGGCAAGGCTGGATTCATTTAGTCAATCCCATTGAACCTTATGAATGCTACATCGGCTCAGAAACAACGGAGTTCCACAATGAATTTGCGCATGAAAATTGGTTTATTTTACAACTAGATGAACAATCTCAATATCATTGGCTAGCTGATCAGCACTATTTTATTCTAGAAAATAACAATCACGCTTCATATACTGACGTTTTTAATCATAGCCAAGAAATGCATGCGGATTTTCAACAGGTCAAACAACGTTTCTTAGAACAAAAAAGAGTAATTAGCACCTCTGATGTCAAGTATCAGAATAAGAAACCCGCCATCTTACTCAATCAATTGGGTGGTGATGCAAGTTATGGCAACTGGTGCTATCCCATCGAAGAACAACTTAAATTGAAAAATATTGAACAAGATGACAATTGTTTTGTACAGATCTTTGATCAACATGAACGACGTTATTATTTTATTGCTTCCGCATCGGGTTGGGAATATTGCAATCACGGTGCCGACAATATCTTGATGTTTTATCAACCCGAAACTCGACGCGTCTTATTTACCTTTGACTGGACATAACTGATCACAGGTCGCTTCGGCGGCCTTTTTTATTGTCGCCTCTTCGAAAAATTCTATTAAATTCGCCTATCAATACAACTATTCCCATTAACCTAACAATGAAATAAATTGCAAAATTAATAAATATTAACAATAATTATAATAATAATATTTCTCATTTACATGGTTGTAGACATGAGCCTCTCCCCTTTTTTTAAGCGTACACCTCTCTTTTTAGCCATCTCAGGATTTATCTCCATTAGTTCATACAGCCATGCGCTAGATGAAGGGGCACAACAACTCCCAAGCATCAAAGTGCAAGCGATTCAAGATGATGATAATAGTGAAAAAACTCAGGCATACACGATTAAAAACAGCGCTAGCGCTACTAAACTCAATATTGAAGCCAAAGAAATCCCTCAAACCATTAATGTGGTGACACGTCAACAAATTGAAGATTTTGGATTAACCAGCTCTAGAGATATTTTAAATAACACACCAGGCATTATCGTCAACTCCTCCGAAACTGACCGCTCAGTGTATATGGCACGGGGGTTCGAAATTTCAAATATTCTGGTCGATGGAGTCGGATTTCCCGCGAGTGGCTGGAACTATAATGACACCAATCCAGATAGTTACTTCTATGACCGCATAGAAGTCATCAAAGGTGCAGATGCACTGACCAATGCATTTGGCGATCCAAGTGCGACCATCAACTATATTCGCAAACGCCCAACCAAAGAATTCCAAGCCAATGCAGGTTTAAGCTATGGTTCATGGGATACTCAACGCTACGAAGCTGATGTTTCTGGCAGCCTCTCTTCAAATAATAATCTTCGTGGTCGTCTGTCTGGATTTGAGCAAACCGGCCATTCCTATTTAAACCGTTACTCATCTGAGAAAAATGGGATTGCAGGGGTTCTAGAAGCGGATATTACCGACCAGACGTTATTGACTATCGGTGCCAGTCAAGAAAAAAACAAGCCGAATGCCAACAATTGGGGTGCGCTCCCTCTCATGGATGCTTCAGGCAAACAAATTAGTTATGACCGTTCTTATAACCCGAATCCAGATTGGGCTTACTGGGACAACACATCACGCAAGGCCTTCATTGAGTTAAAGCAAAAATTCTTAGAAACATGGTCTGCCAATCTAAGCTATAACTATAACGAAAAAGATCGCCAAAGCCAGCTACTCTACTATTATGGCTACCCTAAAGCAGACGGTTCAGGCATTTCACTCACTCCAAGTGGCTTTCTGGAAAACAATAAACTACATACTGCCGATTTTAATTTGCAAGGTAAATTCGACCTATTCAATCGTGAACATGAAGCCATTGTTGGCTATACCTTCTCCAAAAGTCATCAAAACGACCATGAGAAAAAAGGAACACTTCTGGATAGCAATATCAGCTATGTTGACAATAGCCCCTATACAACCGATTGGGCGAGTTGGACACCCAGTAGTGTAAGTTGGTCTAATTTTTCTCAAACAGCTGACTATACGCAACGCAACCAATCGGTTTATGCTGCCACACGCCTTCATCTGAATGACGACCTCAAATTAACCTTAGGCGCAAACTATGTTCAGGCCAAAAGTGAAGGCTCAAGCTATAATGCACCAATGAATTATAATGAAAGTAAAGTTTCACCTTATGCAGGCCTTAGCTATAACTTCACACCTGAATATACAGGCTATATGAGTTATACCTCTATTTTTAGACCACAGACCTCAGTTAATGAAGCGACGGGGAAAGTCGCAGATCCAATCAAAGGACAAAGTTACGAACTTGGATTCAAAAGCTCATGGCTAGATGACAAGTTAACGGGAACACTGGCCATTTTCCGAACGGAAGAAAATAACTATCCGCTACGCGCTACGGATGGCAATCCACTTAATCGTAAAGTCGCAATCAGCGACCTACGCTCACAGGGTGTAGAAGTTGGTTTGGCTGGTCAGTTGACCGATCAAGTCAATGTTTCTCTGGGTTACACTCAATTTAGCTTACAAGATTTAAAAAATGGCGGGGCAGCCAGAACCTACAACCCGACACAAAGCTTTAACCTCCTCACCACCTACTCTCCAACACAGTTACCAAAACTGAAAGTTGGTGCCGGTTTAAAATGGCAAAGTAAAATCAGTCGTTTAGACCCTACCTATGCCACTTATCTTCAACAAAGCGATTATGCACTGATCAATTTAATGGCAAGCTATGAAGTTAACCCGCGTTTCAGCATTCAAGCCAATGCCGATAATGTGACCAATAAAAAATATCTAAATAGCTTTACCGATGGTCAATCCTTTTATGGTGAGCCAGCGAACTACAGCGTTGCACTCAAGTTCAAATACTAAACCGTAAAGGTTCAGCCCAAACAAAAAATAAAAAAGCCCCTTGTCCATGCATGGACAAGGGGCTTTTTTATCAATAACTTTTAAGCAGCAACCGTGGTGTTTGGTTTATTTGCCAAATAAGCATCCAGGTTTTCAATTTCATTTTGCGCAAAGTTCAAACCGAGTTTAGAACGTCTCCACAAGATATCCTGACTGTTCGTTACCCATTCAGAACCACACAAATAGTCGACTTCTTTTGCATATAAGCCTTGGCCAAAATACTGCCCCAGCTGTTCAACCGAGGTTGCTTCGCCCAAAATACTCCAGATACGTGAGCCATAAGCAGATGCCCAACGTTTCGCTAAAGCTTCTGAAGCATCTGTGACTTGTGCGCGAATTTCTTTTGCCAGCTGCTCAGCCGACTCCATATTTTCACCGCCAGGCAATGCTTCTGTTGCAGTCCAGCTCCCCTTCATTTCAGGGAAGAATGGCTTTAATTGCTGCATTGCAGATTCTGCCAGCTTACGATACGTGGTTAACTTACCACCAAAAACCGAAAGTAACGGCGCTTGCTCATCACCCTCTTTAGACAATGCCAAAGTATAGTCACGCGTAATCGCCGATGGATTATCTGACTCATCATCACACAGTGGACGCACGCCTGCAAAAGTCGAAATAATATCCGCTTGCGTCAATTGATTCTTAAAGTGTGCATTACTCACTTCAATTAAGTAATCAATTTCTTCTTGTGTAATTTTCACTTGTGCTGGATCACCTTGGTATTCACGATCCGTCGTACCAATCATGGTGTATTGGTCTAAATACGGAATTGCGAACACAATACGACGGTCATCATTCTGCATAATAAAGGCTTTATCACCTTCATACAGCTTCGGCACAATAATATGGCTACCTTGAATCAAGCGAATGCCATAGGGTGATTTAAGCTGTAAATCTTGCTTAATAAACTGTGCAACCCAAGGACCCGCTGCATTCACCAAAGCCTTGGCTTTAATCTGGAACTGGCCTTGTGCATTTTCCAAGTCAACAACCCAGTACTGCCCTTCACGTTGTGCCGATAAACAGCGGGTACGCGTCACAATGTCAGCACCCTTTTCACGGGCATGCATTGCATTGAGCACCACTAAACGAGAGTCATCAACAGCACAATCTGAGTATTCAAAGCCACGCGTAATCGCTGAGTTTAATGGGCTGTCTTCTTTAAAATAGACATTATTTGAACCCAATAACTTTTCACGTTTACCCAAATGATCGTAGAAGAACAATCCTGTACGAATTAGCCAAGCTGGACGCAAGTGTGGACGATGCGGCATGATAAAACGCATTGGTCGAATAATATGCGGTGCTTTTGCCAATAACACTTCACGCTCGGCCAAGGCTTCGCGTACAAGACGGAACTCTTTATGTTCAAGATAACGTAAACCACCATGAATCAACTTACTGCTTGCAGAAGAGGTATGGCTGGCTAGATCATCTTTTTCACATAGGAATACAGATAAGCCTCGACCCGAAGCATCTGCGGCAATACCAACACCGTTGATACCACCACCAATCACAGCTAGGTCGTAAATTTTGTCATTTGACTGAGGAGAAGTTTGCATAAGTCACCGCAAATTTTCATTATTGTTCAATAACGAACATTAAAACATGCAAAATGAAAATAAACAACAAAAAACAGTCAAAAAAATGCCAATTTATAGGCATTTTTAGATAAATAATCAAAACTGAAAATAGATGTATACAAAAAGATCACGATTGAGCAATGCAAAGACCGCTCGGGCTTACAACATTCTTCTTATTTAAATAAACCTGAACCAGAGACACTCGGCTCAAGAAAAGTAACAATTTTTCGAAAGTGAAGATCTATTCGGCAACAACCAGAGCAACATCTAGCTCACGGATTGTTTTCATAAATTCTTCGCTTGGTTGTTGATCGGTAAAAATACAATCCACCTGCTTTAGCGACCCCAAACGAATCATGGCATTACGGCCAAATTTACTGCTATCTGCCGCAAGAAACACCTGACGTGCGCTAGATACAATTTCCTGAGACACACACACTTCCTGAAAATCGAAATCGAGTAACGTACCATCTTCCTCAATTCCACTAATTCCGACCAGTGCATAATCTGCTTTAAACTGTTTAAAGAAGTCCGCAGTCGCCTGACCAATGACTCCGCCATCTGGACGAACACGCCCACTGGCAATCAAGACTTCAAAATCTTCTTTGGTACTAAGGATTTTGGCGACATTAAGATTATTGGTAATAATCCTTAAACCCGTGTGATTCAACAAAGCATGTGCAATGGCTTCTGTTGTGGTTCCAATATTAATAAATAAAGAGGCATAATCAGGAACAGCTGCAGCCACTGCGGCTGCAATCATTCTTTTTTGTTCCAGCATGTGCCCAACACGCATTGTGTATTCAGTGTTTTCTACACTCGAATCATGCGCCGCCCCACCATGATAGCGACGGAGCAAACCTTCATCTGCCAATTGATTGATATCACGGCGAATCGTCTGTGGGGTAACATCAAAATGTTGAGCAAGTTCTTCAATACTGATATAGCCACGTTCTCTCACCAACTCGAGGGTTTTCTGTTGGCGTAGTATCAAGCTCATGCTCATCCATCCTGTGTTGTTTTAAGTCCGCTTAAATTGGAGCTATTTTAGCTTAATCTTCCGCCCAATCACGAGTGCGTCCGACTGCTTTTAACCAACCTTTATAAAGTTTCTCAGTCACATCTTGACTGCACTCTGGCACAAAGGTGTTTTCGATCGTCATTCTACTCTTTAATTCATTCAAATCCGACCAGAAACCGACTGCCAAACCAGCCAAGAATGCCGCACCCATCCCCGTGGTTTCTTTCATTGCAGGACGTTCTACTGAAGTTCCCATAATGTCAGCTTGGAATTGCATCAAGAAATTATTGGCAGTAACACCACCATCAACACGTAAGGTACGTAACTTTTCACCCGAATCCTGCTGCATGGCATCCAGAACATCACGGGTTTGATAAGCAATCGACTCGAGCGTTGCACGAATAATGTGTTCGATGCTCACACCTCGGGTAATCCCCAAGATTGCACCACGTGCGGTAGGATCCCAGTATGGCGCACCTAAACCAGTAAATGCAGGGACCACATAGACACCATTGCTGTCTTTGACCTTGGTTGCATAGTATTCAGAATCATGCGAATCATTAATCGCCTTGAGTTCATCACGCAACCACTGTACACAAGAACCACCATTGAATACCGCACCTTCCAATGCATAGTTCACTTCACCGCGTGGACCACACGCGATTGTGGTCAATAAACCATGATCAGACTGAACAATACGTTTGCCTGTGTTCATCAGCAAGAAGCAACCTGTACCATAGGTATTTTTTGCTTGCCCCACTTCCACACACATTTGTCCAAATAACGCAGCTTGTTGATCACCTGCAATACCTGCAATCGGAATTCCAATCTCTTGTCCGCTAATGGTATGGGTATAACCATAAATTTCGGAAGAACTACGGACTTCAGGCAACATTGCTTTTGGAATGTTTAACGCTTCAAGAAGTTTGTCATCCCATTGCAAAGTCTCGATATTGAATAACATCGTACGTGAAGCATTGGTATAGTCTGTGACATGCACTTGACCGTTGGTCAATTTCCAAAGTAACCAGGTATCAATCGTACCAAATAGCAACTCACCACGTTCTGCACGTTCACGGCTGCCTTCAACGCGATCCAGAATCCACTTAATTTTAGTTGCCGAGAAATACGGATCAAGTACCAGACCTGTTACTTTGTGGACATAATCCTGCCAACCGTCTTGGCGCAGTTGATTACAAATTTCATTGCTTTGACGACTTTGCCATACAATTGCATTATAAATAGGCTTGCCGGTCTGCTTATCCCAAATCACCGTGGTTTCACGTTGATTGGTGATCCCAATCGCTGCAATTTGCTCGCTAGAAATACCTGCTTGCGCTAAAGCTTCAACCCATACGGCGCTTTGAGTCGCCCAGATTTCCATTGGATCGTGCTCAACCCAACCTGGCTGCGGGTAAATTTGCGTAAACTCACGCTGAGCAATACTGATGACATTCGCATCGTGATCCAACACGATCGCACGTGAACTCGTTGTACCTTGGTCAAATGCAACCACGTATTTCTTTTGACTATCTGTAGAGATCATGACATACCTATCCAGACTTGCTTAATTGAGGGCTAAGTCACATTTCAACAAACCCCATCTTGCAATAAATTAAATGCCCGTTAAAAAACGGGCTCCAATACTGCAAAAAAGCAATGACTTCTGTATTAAATAAAAAACTTGGCAGATTATATGCAAAATTGTTCGAAAACGAAAATTCTTTGTTTAAATTTGAAGCTAAAAAACGATGAATAGCCTGTATTTTAAAGATTCCTCACAATAAAAAACTTATTTTATGCGATACTAAAAGCAGAAATAACGGGATCATTGATATGAAAAAAACGAATTTATTGTTAATTGTGAGCGGTGCTCTTGTTCTTGCAGCCTGTCAAAGTAGCCCACATCAATATAATGGTATGACAGGATACCAAATCGAAAATAAAACAACGTCTTCCGCAACAATTTCTTATACGCTTGCGGCCCGTAGCAATCGCGATGTGGATGAGAAAAAATTACAACATGCGTGCAAACAAGTTCTTGGTGTAGAAAAAAACTACAAAATTTCAGTACTGAGTGTTAACGAAATCATGAATCCTGCTCAACAGGAACAATATGGTGTAAAACTGGGCAACAGTCGCACAACTTTTGGCCTGTCGAACTCACCCGATTTAAATAATAGTGAAGGTTACGCAACCCGCCAAGCACTTGAGGCACGTCCAAGCACACTTAAAGTAGTTCGTTATACTTGTTCTTGATGGTTTTGTTCAATCCAAGTGGATGTGTTCAAAACTGAATACATCCATACTTATTTTTATACTTTTAACACATCACGAATCGATGGATCCTTATCAAATACAGATTTTGCAAAAGGACATAAGGGAATTACTTTCACCTCACGCTCACGCACAAAAGCGATCAATTCATCAAGAAGCTTACGTCCCACTCCCTGACCGCGAAAATCCTCATTCACATCGGTGTGATCAATAATCAACATCTCACCTCCAGCCCAAGTATAGGCCATTTCACCTGCCAACACTTCACCTTCAAATAACTGAAATGTGCCGTGCTTACCATCATCAGACTGCTGAATCGCCATATCATGCTCCTTTTGCTTTTCGCCGTTGATTCACTCAATAAAGTTGAAACTTATCGTGTCGCTCTTTCACTCAATGTTTTAACATGGTGTTTCAGACTGTTTTGTTAAGATTTTTATTGCTTCACCCAGCGATTTTCATCTTGCTCATTGGTTGGACGTGGTTTATTTAGTCCGATAAAAACTGACATTTCGGAACTCTTTGGCTTCATCCAAATCAGGCCAAGTCGTTGCACTACGCTCATCAATTTTGAGATATTGTGGATGACTAAAGTTTTTGACACGGCTATCCGCCACCCATACCTCAGGTGCAAACTTTAAAAACTCATCAAGAAAGAAACGATTGGACTGGTCATATAGTACATCTGCCGCCAATAACACATCGACTGGCTCGGACTGATACAAATCGTCCAGATATTCAAGTTCAACATCGTTTAACAAGGCATTTTCACGGCATGATGCAAGACTGACTGGATCAATATCACAGCAAATCACCCGCTTGGCACCCGCCATTTTTGCGGCAATTGCCACCACACCAGAACCCGCCCCAAAATCCAGCACCACTTTATCTTTAACATGATGCGGTTCTGCCAACAGCCATTGTGCCATTGCCAAACCTGAGGCCCAGCAAAAGATCCAGTATGGCGTTTCATTCCAGATTCTTCGAATGACTTCATCATCCAAGCGATCGGTTGGGAAGACAGGTGGAATCAACCAGAGTGAAATCGGCGTTTCAGGTAACTGTTGCGCCAGCAAATCGGTGTTTGGAATCACCTCATGCAATGCTTTAAGCAATTGCTCAGGTGCTTTTGCAAATTGAAAAGTACAGCTCATATTTGTTTAGTTCTAAAAAACCCCTCTTCGCGAGGGGTTATTAATCATTTTACGCTAATGCTTTTTCAGCAGCTTCTACAGTTTGACGAATCAAGGTGGTGATCGTCATTGGACCTACACCGCCTGGAACAGGCGTATAAGCAGAAGCAACCGCTTCGATACCAACTAATTGGATATCACCAACGCCACCGCCATCACGTGGATGGAAACCTGCATCAACCACAACCGCACCTTGCTTGATCCAGTCTTTTTGAATCAATTCAGCCTTACCCACTGCGCCAACAACGATATCAGCTTGTTTTACGAAATCAGCAAGGTTTTTAGTCCGTGAATGGCAAATCGTGACGGTTGCATTGGCTTGCAACAACATCATCGCCATCGGTTTACCCAGAATTGCTGAACGCCCCACAACAACAGCATGCTTACCTGCAATTTCAATCTTGTTTTCTTGCAAGATGGTCATAATACCTGCTGGCGTTGCAGAGCCATAAGCAGCTTCGCCCATCGCCATACGACCAAAACCTAAGCAAGTCACACCATCTACATCTTTTTCCAGTGCAATCGCATCAAAACATGCTCTTTCATCAATTTGTTCAGGTACTGGATGTTGCAGCAAAATGCCATGCACATCTGGATTGGCATTTAATTTTTCAATTTCAGCCAATAACTGCTCAGTTGTGGTTTCTTTTGGCAACTCAACTTTCAGCGAGTCCATGCCAACACGACGACATGCATTGCCTTTCATACGTACATATGTTGCAGATGCACCGTCATCACCCACCAAGATCGTTGCCAAGATTGGGGTACGCCCCGATTTTGCTTTTAAAGCTTCTACACGTACCAACAAATCCGTTTCAATTTGTTTTGCTAATGCACGACCGTCTAAAACCAATGCCACAGCGCATCTCCAAAGTGGGTATGAATCAATTGCGTAAATAATACATGATAATTTGAGCAATATTCTTTTAGATGTTGTTTTTATGTGCATATTCGCGAAAAACACTATTGTTTTTTTTTTAAAGATTGCTAATATGTGCATCACCAAGAGATGGCGGGGTGGCAGAGTGGTCATGCAGCGGACTGCAACTCCGTGTACGCCGGTTCGATTCCGACCTCCGCCTCCATTGGTAAAGCCCGAGTGGTGAAATCGGTAGACACAGGGGATTTAAAATCCCCCGCCCACAAAGCGTGCCAGTTCGAGTCTGGCCTCGGGCACCATCTTTCAGCTACTGAAATATGGTGCAAATAAAAATCCAGCGCAGGCTGGTTTTTTTATGCCTAAAATTTAGCTCAGAATAAAAAAGCCAAGTACATTGACTTGGCCTTCCCTCGCTTTTTTAACTTTAAGCCACTTGCTGCCCTGTTTTTACTGGCAGTAAGTTTTTATCTAAAACCAACTGATAACCACGGGTTGTATCAATCACATATTCAGGTTTTTTGATCGAATCGACATAAATCCATTGTGATTGCACTTGTGCAGTATCAAATTGAACAATCAAATAGCCTCTCTGATTTAAGTTGCAGTAATTCAACTCATCAATCAAGGTCGTGAATGCAAATTCAAACTGCTGTAATTGTGCAAGTGGAATATTTAAATACTTTTCCAGACCTGGTGAAGACACTGAACTGGTTGCCAACTCCACCCCAACAAATGCCCCATCTTTGCTGTATAAGTTTGACGACCAAGCATTATGAGTATCCCCCGCCAGCACCACCACCTTTTTCTTTAATTGTGCCAAAGCACCATACACAATCTCACGCTCAGCAAAATAGCCATCCCACGCATCCAGATTATAAGGTGCAACAGTTAACACACGCGCTTTTTCTTGTGCTGTTAAAGTTGGATCACCTTTTTGCAGGCGAATCTTTAAAGTCACCAATTCAGTAATTTGCGCATTCATTTTATTTAAGGTGTCCGCACTCGGATTACCTGCAGTAATTTCAGCCAAAGCCAGTAGTAATTCCGCTGGAACCAACATCTTGGTCATCAGAATCTGCTGACCGAGTACATTCCATGCTGCATTGGACTGCTGTAACTTACCAATTAACCAGTCGCGTTGGGTATAGCCCATTAAAGTACGTGCTGGGTTGGTCAAATCTGCTTGGAATTTTGCAATATCCAAACCATTCGCCGTCATATAATTGGCATAGTCCAACTGTTCATCACGTGCAATAATACGGGTATCCAGCATGGTCAATTGAACCAGATTACCGAAATCGAATTGGCGATAAATCTTGGTGTGTTGTTCATCCACAGGACGGATTGGCATCCATTCAAAATAAGCCTGTAAAGCCGCGAGCTTACGATCAAGGAATGGCCCTTCGTTTGGCTGATGGTTTTCAGCCCCATCGCGCCATGCATCGTTCGCAAGTTCATGATCATCCCAAATCACAATAAATGGGTGACGATGATGTAGTGCCTGTAAATCTTTGTCTTTACGATACAGCGCATAACGTTTGCGATAATCCTCTAGTTTGATAATTTCCTTATTGTTGTCTGCTGCAAGTGTCCGCCCCAATTTCGCTGCATCTTCTGCTGCATAGCCATCTGCACCATATTCATAAATATAGTCCCCCAGATGAATAACCACATCAACATTTTGCTTGGCCATTTCACGATACACATAGAAATAGCCTGCTGGATAGTTGGAACATGAACATACCGCAAAACTTACCTTTGAGGTACTGGTTGGTAAGGTCTTGGTTTGTCCAATCGGTGAAAACTTATCGCCAAAGCTAAAGCGATAGAAATAACTTTGATCTGGTTTTAAACCTGTCGCATCTACTTTCACAGTAAAATCTTGGGCTGCTGTAGTCGTGACTTTATCAGTTTTAATAATTTGCTTGAATTGCGAGTCTAGCGCAATTTCCCAAGTCACTTGTAAACGCGCACTACTGTCACTTGGTGTTAAACGTGTCCATAAGATCACTCGATCTTGCAAAGGATCCCCACTAGCCACTCCGTGTTCAAAGTTCACTTGTAATACTGCTGTTTCTTTATCCGAACTGTCATTACAACCGGTAAATCCCGCAGATAAAGATAATGCCCCGAAACCGAATAGACTTTTTTGAATGAGTTCCCGTCGTGAAATTTTTGCTGTCATTTAGATAGCTACCTTAACTTTTATCACTATAAATAAATGACTTAAATTAACTCGCGTAGATGAAACTTTGATCTCAGTTTGATGAAAGAATCATGAAAGTTATATGACAGTGCTTAATTTTCATCAGATAAACACATGAATTGATTGAAAAGAAAGCAAATCGTCTGTTTTACTCTTGCCAAGCTTTAATGTGTCCTCTATTATTGCGCACATGCCCGAGTGGTGAAATCGGTAGACACAGGGGATTTAAAATCCCCCGCCCACAAAGCGTGCCAGTTCGAGTCTGGCCTCGGGCACCATGTTTCAGCTAGTGAAATATGGTGCAAATAAAAATCCAGCGTAAGCTGGTTTTTTTATGCCTAAAATTTAATAATCATGCATAAAAAATGCCTTAATAAAAATATTAAGGCATTCGATATTTTTGATTTTAATCAGTCAACTTATTCTACGCGAATAATCTTACCATTCTCATCATGATGCACGATGCTGACTTTCTGCTGACGCCCTACCTGAATCTCTTGCTCAGGCAATTCAAAATAACGTGCATAATCTGGCAAGGTCTTTTCTACCGCATGCTTTTGGTGTATACGTTTTGAAGGCAAAAAGCTCCATAATAATAATGCAATTGCACACATAAATAGTGCTGTAACACCATGCTCAATCCCATCACCAAAGGCCGTCATTAAACGCTGTGCGATATGCGTTTTTTGTAACTCAACCAACACCCACACCAAAATAAATGGACGCCACAACAGCAACCACCCCGCCCACATCATTGCGGTTGTTGTCGTTGAAAAATAACGTTTATGCCATGGCAACTGGCGACGTACATCAATAATCAAACTGTCTGCTTTCATTGCTTTTTACTCAGCAAAATAAATCTTTAGACTCAACGAATTCCACGATCTGGGCTAATCCAACGGGCACGCTTCCCATCATTACGCAACAGTACCTTTGGAAAGGCGACGATTGTAGCAGTAATCGTGATCAACCAAAACACAAAAGGATACCAAATCATCCAATAATAATTTTTCCCAAGGTTTGGTTCATAACGACTATCCATCCATTTGCTTAAAGCAAACTGAATTAAACAGGTCGCACCTAATAAAATTCCACTACCATATGGTAAAAATGGTGAACTCACCACAGCCAGAGCTGGAATCGCAAAGATAAAATGCAGTAACCAGATCACGGCCATTATAAGCATTAAATATGACCAAACGAGTGTTAAACATAACTCAAACATCAATGGCCATAAAAAATTAAGCTTGGGCTTGAGGAAAACGTCAATATTCTTAATCAGTACCTGTGCCCCACCCATAGCCCAGCGCAAGCGCTGTTTCCACAAACCATTTAAGGTTTCTGGCATTAAGATCCACACCAAGGCATTTGGTTCAAAGCGTACATCCCAACCTGCACGTTGTAGCTTCCAGGTAATATCAATGTCTTCGGTCAACATATTTGGTGACCAGTAATCAACCTGATGCACGGCGCTTTTACGGAAGGCCGTAATTACGCCAGAAACTGTAAATAGACGACCAAAGGTTCGTTGAGCACGCTTAATCATGCCGACAATTGAAGAAAACTCCCCAACCTGTATTCGCCCCAATAGGGTCGAACGCGTACGGATACGTGGATTACCCGTGACTGCCGCGACTGTTGGGTCTTCCAAGAAGTGGCGCATCATCCATTTAGCCGCATAGGGATCCAGTAACGCATCCCCATCAATTCCAATCAAAAATTCAGCATCGGTCATCAAGCTACCCGCTTGTAGTCCCATCGCCTTACCCTGGTTTTGCGCCAAATGAACGACTCGTATTTTTTCATATTGAGTAGCCAAGCGATCTAGCACCTCACCAGTATTGTCAGAACTGCCATCATTAATCGCAATCACTTCAAAATTTGGATAATCCAGCTTAAGTGCATGACTAATGGTTTCCTCTGCATTATCACCTTCATTAAAACACGGTACCAATACCGCAACTTTCGGATATTCAGGCAAAGCGGCAGGTTGCTGATATGGTGGATCTTGGCGCTCTTTCCAATAAAAAATGATTGCCCCGACCATCCATAAATACGACATAAATAATGGATAGTAAAAAACAAACTTAATGGCGTATGACCACAATAAAGCAATCCAACTCATCTACATTACTCGACTATGGTACTAATTGAGATGATTTTAGACTAAAAGCCTTATGCATGGTTTCGACATCTGGATGTCCTTTGATCGGATCATCTGGATAATACGCCACATGCATTGCACCCTGCTCATATAAAGACTTGATCGTCGCTGCCATTTCTTCAGATGGAACTTTTTGATCATTACGCCAGTTTACTGCCTGCAACTCCATCACGGTCTTTTTAATGCCGTTCGGATATTGCTTCACACGATTGAGAATATCCGTATAAAACTTGGTTGGATTATCCGATTTTTCCATATATGGCATTGCCATAATTGCAGTAAAATCATAACGATTTAAGGATTGCTCCAAAGATTGAGCATACCAGTTTTCAGCATAGGCATTTAAAGCCACCTGTGCATACAGATTACGAGCTGTCACAAGGAAGGGTTGATATTGACGCACCTCCGCTGCAAGCTCCATCGCAAAGTCATCTAGATAACGGGTTTTATATGCTGTCCATTTCTGTAAATCTGCATCGTTGTCACGAATCTTAGCTAAATCTGTTGGTAAACCTTGTTTTGCATAGGCCGCCAAGGCTTCTGGACTCGCATCTTCATAATCGGACAATGTCACATCATCATGGAACAACAAACCATCGAATGGTGTCGATTTCGCTAAGTCCTGATAAATCTCTTTAATGGTTTGACGCGCTTCTGGCGAGAATGGGCTGAGACGAATATAGCCCATATTCAGATGCTCACCTGCTTTAGCCTGCTGAGTTTCGACCAAATCTTTTGATACAGGATCCGATTTTGGTAGTTCCCATGCCAACAGCGGCATCCAGGCATATAAACGCTGTACAGGTGTCCGTGTCTGAATCTGCCAAGCGACACGGTTAAATAAGTCTGCACGCATTGGAATATGGCGATTTGGGAAGTAAACCATATCTGCAGAACCATTGGCATCAGGATCAGAGAAGGCTTGCAAATAAACAGTATTCACCCCCATACCATTAATACGATCAATTAAATGATCTAGATTACGTTCTTGCTGTTTGGCATCTGGGTCATAGATATAATCTAAATCGACATGCATGATTTTTTGCGGTCGATTATTGTCATTTAGATTCAATTCCCGATTTTTAATCTCTTGTGCCAAGGTACTGGTCGACATATTCCCTTGAATTAAGATACGACTCATATTTTGCAGCGATTGCTTGGCATGGTCTGCCCCATCATCCAAAGTAATGGTAATCGGCATCCCTAACTGTTTAGATATCTGCACCAGCTGCATATTATAGCGACCATACGGCCAAACCATCACACGTGGTGAGCGTAAACCATGTGACTTTAATAACTCATTATTTTTTTTAAGATCCTTGAAAACTCGTGCCTGATAAGCGGCATCACTTTCATAACTCTTGGTTTTAGGATCATAAATACGGGTGATCGCAGCAGGCTCTGAATTTCCCTGCGGATTACCATTTACCCCTTGATGTAAATGATAACTATGACTGGCGATTTCAACCAGACCACTGCTTTGCATTTCCTTAAGCTCATCCCAACTCAGAATTTTATTTCGCTCAATCAGTTCGCCACCAAAATCGACTTTCTGTCCTGCTTTGGGTTCCAGCCACGAACCAACCACAGCCAAAACCACAGGGATCTTTTTCGCCCGAATAACTGGATAAGCATTTTGATAAAAAGACTGATAACCATCATCCACTGTCAATAACACGGGCTTAGTTGGCAACTTATATTTACCTTGGTGAGCCTTGATTAGTTGATCCACATTGATAAAGTGATAACCATTCTTTTGCAACCAATCAATATGCTCATCAAACTGTTTTGCTGTAACCGCGTAACTTGGGATCAAGGCATCTTTTCGATCCGTGATTTCATGATATCCAATGACGGTTAATGTGGTTGCATCAATTTGCGAATTCGCCGCAACAGTTGTGGAGCAGGCAACTACTCCAAATACGAGACCAAGAAAAACTTTTAAGGTCGGAGACACGAAACGTGTTGTCATAGAGATATCGTCTCAAAATTGGAATTCAATGATCGCAGATCATGCCTTTATCATCTTACAGTTTAATGGACTGATAAGATATTTTTGAATGGTCAGCAAGAACTAAGGATTGTATTTATAATTTTAAAAACTGAAAATAAACTTAAATATATTTTTTATGAAATCAATCACACTTTAACTGAATATATTTTAACGAGAAGAACAGCCTCAAATCTATTTGATCAAGATTAGAGGCAAACTAAGACAGTTATCTATTTAATACTGAATTGACTGAAAGTTCGGATGATCGGCGAGCTGCTGTAAATAATGACGCTCTTTCTGATAAAAATACTTATTCAAACGATTCACCCACTCTCCTCGACGAAAAGTCTGGATTCTTTTATGCACCCCATCATAGTCCAATAACACGACATTCGTATCATTCTCACCCAAAGCCAAACGAGTGATTTTATAGTCATGGGGAGCATATTGATGTGATGGTTGCAATGACCTGAGAATTTCAACTTTATAATTCCCATCCATCCAATAATGTTTATCAGTCAATGCTTTTTCGTTGACCCAAAAGCCTGTTTGCGCACCGTCATGGGTATCTATCAGAAAAAAATGATCCAACTCTCTTAATAATTCCGATGCCGTGATATCCAGATAATCATTCATATCAGCCTCTACTCACTCAATTTTTATCTTACTTATGTTACATTTTTTATAATCGGTTGCTATCAAGGGATTCACCCCAATCCACTTCTAGCCACCCAGAGAGCAAAGTTTCAAACACTTGAAAAGCACATTGCTATTCAAAATTAAAGCTGATCAAAAAATTGCCCTTTCAACTCAAAGATATACAGGACTGTATGTAGAAGCAATATTTTTTTCATAGCCTGTAATAAAATTCAGATAAAAGAAATAGTTTTAAAATCAGAATCTTATTATAAAATCGACAGTACCAACTTATACATATGATTTTCAAGTGATTTTGTTGAAAAACCTAACCCAATCACTTGAATTTCAGTGCGTGCGAAATGTTATTCGTCGCGTGTTTTTACATCAAAAAGCTCAATTTCAAAAGTCAAATTGGCATTGGCTGGAATAATTTTACCGATTTTACGAGAACCATAAGCCAAGTGAGCTGGTACAATCAGTTTACGCTTTCCACCCACACGCATGCCCATAATGCCTTGATCCCAACCTTTGATCACACGACCCGTTCCAATCACGGTCTCAAAATAGCTGCCACGATCAAGTGACGAATCAAACTTGGTACCATCCTCAAGCCAGCCAGTGTAATGTGTCGTAATTAAAGCACCTCTCACTGCTTCTTTACCCTCACCCACTTTTAAATCAATGATTTCTAATTCTGTGCTCATTAATATCTCTCCAGATCACTCAAACTAAAATTATTGCAATTGCTGCCACTGGATGTCGACTTGACCTTGATCACTTAACAAGGTCCATTCACCATCCATAATATTGAGCTGTAACTGCATGGTTCGCTCACATAAGCCTTCAAGTGCTTGCGTAGTTTGGGGTGCCAACCGCCATACTTCCACATTGCTCAGGGTTTTAATTTTGGTGTTTTTCTGCCACCAATCATCGGCTTGAGAGCCATAGGTCACCACTGCAACCTGTTTACAGCGTGCACTGGCTTTTTTCACTTTATCTTCAGACGGACAACCAACTTCAATCCACTTTTCTAATAATCCCGTCAAATCTTTTTGCCATAATGCGGGTTCGTCTGTTTCGAATAAATCTTTGGTAAATTCTAAACGTTCATCAGCATAACGTGCATAAGCCAGAATACGAACCATCAAACGCTCAATGGTTTCAGATGGATGTAAAGCCAGTGTCAGTTGATAATCGGCATAGATATGCTCATCCATATTGGCAATATTCAGATCTGCCTTATATATTGTTGCTTTTAACGCCATAAACGATACTCTTCAATACGGTGTACTCAAATTTGGCGCTAAGCATACTCTATTTTTTCAACAAAAATATGTGCTTTGATCATCTTAGCCATTAATCTGATCAATCCGACAACTCAATAATTGTGTTTCAAATAACAGCCAATCCTGTGCCGATTGGCCAATAATCTCAATTCGGTTATCAATACTCTCTTCAGCAGATTGATAGTTAAATTGCTGCGGATTAAAGTTAAAACTTTTCCACCCCTGATCGGTATTAAATATACCTTTGATTCGTAGCCAATCCTGCTGAGCACACAGCAGATCTAACAGATCATAAAAGCTGAATTGCCAACGCTTAGGCAACTTCCAACCTGCTACCGTATAGCCTTGAGCCATTTCAACATAATGATAGGGAAGCTGCTTTATTTGTGGCAGTTGCTCAGCAGCGAGCTGTGCTTGTTGCAACTTGAGTAAAGGTTGAATCTTGCGTTGCAACGGTTGCTGCACAATATCAATCTGCTGCATCTGCACTTGCCCATATTCAGCTTCAATCCAGTGTTGGACATACGTTTCATATTCTTGTTTTAAGGCTGTATAGGCCTGATGGTCTGCTGTTGTCATGCAGTCCGTATGCGACAACACCACAATTTGTGCAGCTTTTAATTGATCACGATATAAATTCTGCTCGACCCAGTCCTGATCATGTAAGCGACTGCCATCGACCACAATCACCAATGCCCGCATGGCCAAGCTATTTTGCCAATGTGGTTCAGTGAGTTGTTCTAATAATTGTGCAGGATGCCCTAAACCTGTTGGTTCAATAAATAAACGATCAGGCTTACTTTCACTAAGCAAACGAGCCAATGCGATTTGCATGGGCAACTGACTACTGCAACATAAGCACCCACCTAATAACTCTTTCACTGCATAACCGGATTGCTGTGTAATCAGTTGTTGATCCACTCCAATTTGCCCAAACTCGTTCATCAGGATTGCCCAGACTTCCTGCTCTGGTTTTTGGGTCAATAAATGCTGCAACAAGGTGGTTTTACCTGCTCCTAAAAAGCCAGAAATAATATGGGTGGGAACTGTTTTGGGAGCAACAAATTTCACGGCCAACTCGTCTTAAGAATTTATTTCATTCTAAAGAGAAAAATGAATGAAATAAAATAAACTCTAAAATAGTGCAAGCAATCCAACCCAAATAACACTAAATAAAAATAAAGAGACATCTATCACAAAGTAAATCTAAAAATCTTATTTACATTCTAAATATAAGTGATTTATCCAATTATTCGTTTTTAATAAAACTTAATCGAATGTTTAAACGCGTAAAAAACAAGATTAATTTTTAATCAAAAAAACATATTTTCATACATTTTCATCCTTAATTTCTTCATGATGTTTTACATAGAAACTACATAAGGAGATTCAATATTTCATATTGTTAAGATTGACGTAATAGATTGTTAAGAATATTGCCGCATCAGCGTTTGGCACATAGCATGAACCTCATGCCGAATAAGCGATTTAGATGCCCTAAATCATTTTATTGAGGCTGTTATTTTAAATGAAATAAAGGATGCCAAACATGAAACTTATCAAAACACTTCTTGCGACGACGCTTACACTTGCAGCAGCATCGACATTTGCAGCACCTGCAGATGCTCAAACTGAAGATAAAGTCGTTGTTTCAACTCAAGAACAACCAGAAACTCAAGCTGCAACTGATGCAACTGCGACCGAAGCACCAGCATCGACTCCAGCACCAACAAACTAAACCGATCTGAAGGTTCCTCCAGACCTTTAGACCCACATTTGTAATGACTTAACGCTTATCTCATTACAAATGTAAAAAAAGATCGAACCATGCTGCGGTTCGATCTTTATTTTTTTAAAACATGGATAATGATTTAACATTGCGTCGATTTTTTAAACACACTACATGAAGGTTGATGAACTTCCTGCAAACGTGTCGCCTTACGTTGCTCCGCTGCTTCAAAACGACAACGTTTCCATTCAGTATCCAGATTTAATGCTGGAACTTCTTTTGGCTTACGTTGCTCATCAACAGCAACCATGGTGAAATAACAGGTGTTGGTGTGTCGTATGGTTCTTTTTTGAATATTTTGCGCTTCTACACGGATGCCAATTTCCATTGAGGTACGCCCAACATGATTCACGCTGGCAAGGAAAGTAACCAGTTCGCCCACATAAATGGGTTCTTTAAAATTGACACGATCAACAGATAAAGTTACGACGTAGCTACCCGAGTATCTGCTTGCACAGGCATAAGCGACTTGATCAAGCAACTTCAAAATCGTTCCACCATGAACATTACCTGAAAAATTAGCCATGTCAGGTGTCATCAAAACAGTCATCGTCAACGCTGACTGATCGTCAGGTGCTTGGTTAGCTTGATCTAATTGATACATGGAGAGAACTCATAGAGACTGTAACGTGATTATTATCCTTTATTCACGCCTATAAAAATATGCGTAAAGTGCTAAAACATCATCAATTATTTTTATGATCTTTCTATGATTTTATTCAAAATAATGACATTGAAGCGCTTTTATCTAATAGAAATGCCATGAACGTGCAAATCAAATAAAAGCTGCTCCAATCTCCTCAGTGCAACTTGAAAACATTCCTTAACCAAGATTAGCAGAGCGAATCAAGCCGACAATACCATTCACAATCATATCAATGGCAATGGTACCAATCAGCAACGCCGATAACCGCCCAACAATATCAAAATAGCGGTCAATATATTTTGCATGTTTATAGCGCAAATGATCATGACCAAATTTCATTAAAATCAAAATACTGCAAGTCAAAATCAAGGTCAGTGCAATAACCACCATTGCGCCAGTAAAAGGTACACTCACCCCAGTCACAACAGCTGCACTGATGGTACCAGGACCAATCATAAAAGGCATGGCAATAGTACCAGCTAAATGCTCAGGTGCCCCGCGCATCTCACCAATTGTTTCAGCACCTTGGAACACATAGCGGTAACCAATGACTAAGAAAATGAGACCACCAAAAATCTGGAAAGATTCAAAACGCACATTCAAATAGCGACTGAAAATATTCTCCCCACCCCAAGCAAACAGAATAAACACCCCGAAAGCGATCAGACTCCCTTGAATCAAGGCCTTACTAAATATCTTCGCATCTGTATTACGAATCATCCCCACCATATAGACGCTCATAAGGAAAGGATTTAAAAGTGAGAAAAATAATGCAAATGCATGAATATAAGGAGAAAACATAGCACTCTCTTGATCAGCGGAAAACATGAAATGCCGTCATGACATGGAATAAGATCTAGCGATAGATTTATGATCCACTCAAAACTTGCTTACAACGTACTGTTACATGCTTCAATTGATCATCTTTGTTTAAGTCAAAGGTTCCCCCCAAGCCCAACAGACTCATGTGAATCTTGGCGTTGTTATTGTTTAACTCTTTCACGTTAAACTTTATCCCTTGATCGGTGTATAGCACACTATCGACCAACTTTACCTTATACGACATCAGCTCTTTACCATTATCGACACAGAACATCCCACTGCCCTGACGATTCAAACTTAGAACGGTAGAAGAAGGCCCCACCACACCCGCCCAACTTCCTGCAAAAGGAATCTGGGTAGTTGTTAATTGATTAAATTGAGCAGGAGACATCGTGGTAATTGAAGTACAGCCCACCAAACTAAAAGCGAAAATTACGGGTAATAAAATGTTTTTCACAACCATCACCTAAAATGATAAAAATCAAATAATTCTTATTATTTTCCCATATTCATACTTTTTTTAATTGGTATTGCCTGTATATCACAAGTATGGAAAATGTAAAAATACTTTAAAAATTCATCTCTGTATTTTTATCAATATTCAAATTTCATACAACTTGATTTAACCACAGCATCATATTACCCCTTTCCCATGATTCAATTAAAATTCATATCAGCCATAACCTAATATGAATGATCAGACATTAAAGCGCACCATAAATAAAAAATTATCCCTTGATTTTTAGTTCAATCATCTGTAGATTTTCTTTTTGAGCGAGTAATTCAAATGACTTTCCAAGCGATCTTTGAAACGTTTCAAACTCTTCCAAATGGAACGGATGCCTACCAACAATTAAAAAATGAATGTGAACAAGCCATTATCAGGGCAGAAAATCCACTCGAACATTGTTCATTATTTCTTATTTATGGTTTTGCAAAAAATTACGTCTTACTTTATGAAGATCAAGCTGTCACGCCAGTTTTCGCAGACAAAGTGAAAGCACAAATTGTAACGTATATGCATGAGCTGAATGAAGCATTAAGCACGAAAGATACTAGCCGTATATTAACCGCCTTAAATAATGTCTCCAAACAATATGTTGGAAGCTCTAGAATTTTCTAAGCATTGTCGTCCAATATAATATTTAGGCTTGTTTTAGTTTTGACATTACTTCTAAACATTTATTAGGTTTCATTTCGCCGATTAACCGTTTTAGAAGTAATGTTAGCTCATGCATTTAAAATCTTACTCTATACATGATATAATATTTTTTATTGTTACTCTCTCATCTCAGGCCAAAATTAATCGAGTATGATTTACAATATGTTCAGTAAGAAGCTGCAAAGGTTTCGATTGTTGAGTCCAGTGATGCCAATATAATGGAATTTCGATTTTTGCTTCAGGCAATAATTCCTCTAGTCCATCTTCTTTATTTTCAGCATTCAGCTGCAATTCAGGCACCATGCCATAGCCGAGTCCAAACTTAATCGCCGTGACAAAAGACTCTGATGATGGAATCAAATGACAAGGATAGGTTCCTTTCATCAAACCATATCTTTTTTCCAAGATATCGAAATGCATCCGATCTTTCTCATTAAAGATAATGGCTGGCGTCATCCGGAGGTTCTCTCTATGCACCCCTTCGGCAAACCATTTTTTTCGAAAGTGTTTAGTCGAAACCATTCGATAGCGCATCACACCGAGATATTCAGCATTGCAGCCCCGCATCGGTTTATCCTCAATCGAAATACAGGCACTGACCGTTCCCCTCTCCAATAATGAATAAGTATGAGACTGATCATCGGTTCTAAGCTCAATTACAATTTTTTCTTTCAATAAAACTTCTTTTAGTGCTGGAAGTAACCATGTTGCTAAAGAATCTTCATTTGAACCAATCACCGTCTTAAAAAAATTCGACTCGGCACTCCCCGTCAAACCGTGTAATAAATTTTGTTCCAAACGTCTTATATGCTGCAAATGTTCAAACAATTGCTGCCCCGCTTGCGTGAGTACACAGGGACGACCACGAATCAGCAATAATTGCCCCAATTCCTTTTCAAGCGCCTGCACCCGCAAGGTTACGGCTGAAGCAGTAATATAGAGTTTCACACCAGCCTGTTCGAAGCTTCCATTTTCTGCGACCGCAAAAAAGGCCTCACATTGTTTATTATCCAGCATATAAACCTTAGAAAAATTTAGGAAATCCCCAGCATCTTTAATTTTACTAAATTTCAAAAATAAAAAAAGATAACCGTAACAGTTAAATTTTCTATCTGAAAAATTTCCCATTCCTTCGACAAGGGTTCTAGCTACTTTCAGCTCGAATTCTGGTCTACCTTGGCGTCACTCATTTTTCCAAGATCGTTGCCGGTTCCCCCGAATCCTGACCAGCACAAAGGACTTAGTCCTGATTGATGTAGATCAGCCCAATCGCTTTCTCAAATAAATAATACTGAGTAAGGCAAATGCCAAACCTATAAACGACGGCGCATAACCAAAAGGTGTGGCTAGCAACCCAACAATGACCGCACCTGCGACCGCGCCGCCATAATTAAAAATATTCACACGCGCAATAATTTCATCTCGTCGGTTTTCATCTAAACGGCCAACAGCAGAATAGGTCAGTGGAATCAATGCTCCTACAGCAACACCGGCCAGTGCAAAACCTAAAATAACGGTCATTTATGAATGGCTTATACCAGCTAATACACAACCCAATGCGCCGATCAGGAGTGTGACCAAAGCAACCCAGGTCGCTGTTTTAAATTGCAGCAGATAATCGAGGCTTAAGCGTGTGAGTAAAATCCCTATTTGATACGCTGCATAACCTAAAGGAGCAATCGTTGCAGAGCTGGCTAAAACATCTTTGAGATAAATTGAACTCCATGTACTGATTGCGGAATCGACCGTAAATACAATCAGAATAATCACCCCAAAAATGAGAAGTTGCTGATATGGAATTACCGGTTTCTCTTGCGGATGTAATTCTGAACCTTGTTTCTGCTGAAATAACCAGCGTCTAGAGAGTTGCGAGGTGAGCAATGCAATCAATACCGCAATGCATAATGCTGTCGTTGCTCCCAATGAAGTTGAAACAGTGGCTGACATCATTAATGCACCTAAGAATGCAGCCGCTGTATAACAAGCAAAGAATCCACCAAATACACTTTTACCAAGCCGCTGTTCCATCATAACAGCTTGCATATTTAGTGCTGCATCTAAGCAGCCGAGTCCAAGCCCATAAAGTAAAAAGCTAGCAATCATCAGGATCACATTGGGACTCAATGCAGCAATTGCGATTCCGATGGATTCAAAAATAAAACCCGTCACAACAGCAGCTCGTGATCCAAGTTTGACTGCTATCCGATCAGCTAAAATTGAACCGAGTGCCGCTGCAATGCATACTCCCAGAATAATCAGCGATAACTGATCATCCGAAAGCTTGAATCGGCCTTTTATCGTAGGCAGTGCGGTCATCACGGTAGCGTAGCCAAGACCTTGTGTCGCAAAACCGAGCGCAATTACTTTTCGTGTTTTGCTGAGCATTAGATTGTTTACACTCTGGATATTATGATTGAGGTCCATGCCTGACTCACTGACTTATTTTTTTTAAATGTTTGCTTGGTTATTGCCTCGAACACTTCCTGTGTCGACTGTTTTTAATTTTTATTTAAAATGATTCCAAAAATAAGGGGGAATAATGGAAAAATAAGGGGGGAAATTCGGACAACACTATTTTAAGTCGTTTTGTTACACAAAGCTGTTCCTATACGCTGCTTATTCAGCAATATAAATTTCAGATAAGTAAACCTGTAAGCACAATCTATCGCACACGACATAGGCTTTGTTACAACGTCAAAACACCTCCTCTTCAGCGACCACAAAAGAATACCTCACATTGTTTTCTTATTCAGGATATAAACCTTAAAAAAATTTAGCCAAACTCAAACAATCTTAATTTTACTGACTTTTAAAAATAAAAAAAGATAATAGCCAAGAGTAAATTTCAACAGGAAAAGCCTCTAACACTTGATCCAAGCGTTAGACGGAGTGCTTTTGCCTAAATTCATCTGTAAATGACACTGTGATTCTTTTCAATCCAAAGCCAGTACAGACTACCGACATGATTGAGGAGCTAAAATATGACTGCATTTTTCTATGGGCTTGGCATCGGCTTTTCTTTAATTTTAGCGATCGGGGCACAAAATGCTTTTGTCCTGAAACAGGGCTTGAAGCAGCAACATGTTTTCTGGGTCTGCTTAATCTGCGCACTTTCGGATTCTATTTTGATTTATCTCGGGGTCACGGGTTTTTCTAAAATCGTGATCGACTTTCCTTTGATTGTCACAATTGCCAAATATTTCGGCGCTGCTTTTTTATTTTTCTATGGACTTAGAAATTTTTATTCAGCCATAAAAAATAGTTCGGCACTCAACCCGAGTGATATTGAAAAAGATTCACTGCTTAAAATTATCGGGATGTGTCTTGCCTTTACTTGGCTCAATCCACATGTCTATTTAGATACTGTGATTCTGGTCGGCTCGATTTCGGTACAGTTTGTGGATCAGCTCTATTTATTTGCGGCAGGTACAATCCTCGCCTCATGGATTTTCTTTTTTGCACTCGGCTATGGTGCAAGAGTTTTGTTGCCTTTGTTTAAAAAGGCCAGCTCGTGGAGAGTTTTAGATGTGTTGGTTGGCATGATGATGTGGGCGATTGCAACCAAATTAATTATCTAACCCATCCAAGCATAAAAAGCCCTTATTTCAACAAGGGCTTTTTATGCTTTATATCAATATCTTAGATCATTGACTAGTCTTATTGCATATCACGATTCATATACTGAGTGACGAGCTATCCTTGTAATATTCTCCATATTTGTTTGGTGTCATTGCAACAATTGACTGAAACCAGATAATAAAAGTGCACTTCCAAAGCAATCAAAAAAACCTAGAAATATAGGTCACTCTTTGCGTCTAGCGCTCTAAACATTTTGCAAGAGCGACTCTCACGTCCTGTAAAATTGAACCAGAGTTACTTCCTTCTGCACCTAACCTTCTTATTAAGGTTCTAACGGTTATATGCATGTCTTTTGTAGCTATGTGTCTAGAAAATGGAGCTTTTTCAAGCTGTATGGATATTAAAGCTACTATGCAGGTTTGAAAATACCTAGACTGTTTCTTGTTATCCTTGATTAAAAAACACAGGACATTCAAAAAATTTGCATGATGTTCTTGCACTTCAAAATTACGATCCCGATGCTCAAGAATTAACTGTTTTATATATCTATTTTCTACATAAATCAGCAACGCATAAAAATTTTAAATAGATAAAAAAGATTACCCCCTACCGCTAAATAATCCCGATGCAACTTTATGGCATAACAATGATTGTTGATGAATATATTATAGCTCTTTCAAATAGATTTGTTTTATATAGCCATATCAATACATAAACAAGCCAAGCTAACTTAATTCAATCCAACTTTTTATGTGGGGTAAGTTGAGGAGTAAAAGCATAGATAAAAAAATAAGCCCTTGCAAAAACAAGGGCTTATTTTGATATTTGGCGGAAGCGGTGAGATTCGAACTCACGGAGGACTCACACCCTCGTCGGTTTTCAAGACCGGTGCATTAAACCGCTCTGCCACGCTTCCAATGGCGGCTATCATATAAATAAAAGTTAGACTTGGCAAATCTTTTATTTAAAAACATGCATCAAATGCTCAAAATAAACTCAACAACCTGTTTTTTTATGCATTTTCAGGCTTTTCATAGCGAATTGAGTTGATATACCACAGTTTTTTACCTAATGGTGTATGCACTTCTACTTCATCATCAACCTGTTTACTCAGTAGTGCACGTGCCATAGGTGACTCAATCGAGATATGTTGGGGGTGGTGGTCATAAATTTCATCGACACCAACTATACGCAAGCTTTTTTGCTCTCCAGCCTCATTTTCGATTTCAACCCAGGCACCAAAATAGACCTTGCCCTCTTGCTCAGGTACATAATCTACAATTTTTAATTCTTCTAAACGTTTTCCTAGATAGCGAACACGACGATCAATTTTTCTCAGTAATTGTTTATTGTATTGGTAGTCCGCATTTTCAGAACGATCACCTAAACTTGCTGCCCAATTTACCTTCTTGGTAATTTCAGGTCGCTCCTCATGCCAAAGTCTCTTCAACTCAGCAACCAATAGATCATGTCCAGTACGCGTAATTAAATTCGATTTCATAAGCCCTAATACGTGAATACAACAGTCCATTTACAAGTTTTTGCATTGTATTCCTTATTTCACCATGACTAAAGTGTATAAATTTTATTCTTTTTCGAATCATAGGTTTGTGATGCAATTCTCGCTTTTTTATTGAGCAAAATTTGACATTCTTTATTTTGCCGCTTAATATGCGCCCCTAAGTTTGTTTTTGTTTATTTTTTATACACTTTGTAAATATTGTGAAATATTTGCATTATTTTCCCTTTAATTAATGTCATTTTGAATGACGTTCATGACTTGCCCACCCCTTATTGAATTTATCAACTTTTAAAAGTTAAGGCATTGTTTTGCTGAAATTTTTGGGCATAAATTACCTGTAGCGGAGACAACATGCACAGTAATTCAAGTTCTGGGTCGAGGCCTAGCCTTAACTCTTTATCTTCCAAACGACCTTTTCAAGCTTTGGCCTTAGGCGTTGCAATCCTGCCGTTCAATAGCTTGAATGCTGAGAAATCACATCAATACAATACCGTTGTGAACACAAATGTCCTAACCGTAGTTGCTGTTGAAAGCCCAACAACCGTCTTCCAGGAAGATAAATTCCTACATGGTTTTGGATACGATTTAACGCGCAAATATGCACAAAGCTTAAATGTAAAACTCGATTTCAAAACCGTTCCAGACAATGCCACAGCATTAAAGTGGGTTGCACAAGGTAAAGCAAACATTGCGATGACAACCGCCAATCTGGCTGCAATTGAAAATAAACAACTGGTTTCATTTTCGGCAAGTTGCGGTGATCAGGCAAGTTTGAGCAAAAATGGTTTAAACCCTCAATTGAATTGGGTATTTAAACAGGCCGATGATCCACTCACACTAACTGCCAGTGGTTTTATCTGTCAAAGTAAACAATCTGGTATGACACAGCAACTGGCCTCATTCTATAACCGAAATGTGGTTAAGCCTGAGTCTTGGTCAACTATTCAAAGAGATTTGAAGCAACGTTTACCAATTTACAAGGCCAGTTTCAAACAGAGTGCTTCTAAATACAATTTAGATTGGCACTTGCTTGCAGCCATTGGCTATCAAGAGTCCTATCTGAAACCGACTTCAGTTTCTCCCACTGGTGTCCGTGGTTTGATGATGTTGACCAATAGTACAGCACAAGCGATGGGAGTAAGTAATCGATCCGATCCTGTTCAAAGTATTCAAGGCGGTGCCAAATACTTTGATCTGATGTTAGATCAGTTTTCTAACGTACCTTATCCGGACCGTAACTGGTATGCATTGGTTGCCTACAATATGGGACCAGGTGCAGTCAGCCAGATTCAAAAAAGAATCCGTGCACAAGGTAAAGATCCGAACCAATGGGTTAACCTGTACGATCATTTACAGCGTAATCAAGCACGTAACGGTCGTTATAAGCAAGCTGTTCAATACGTTACCCGTATTCGTACCTATTTAGAGCATCTCAAAACCAACAACCGTGTAGATGTCTAAATTAAATGAAAAAAAAGCTTACCTCAGGGTAAGCTTTTTTTATGAAGAGAGAAATTAAGCAGTTTGCTCAAGAACTTTCTTGAATAAATCTTTTTGCTCTTGGCTCGGCTTAGCGGTTTGTAAAGCCATGAGCTGAGACATATCACCTTGTACTTTGATTTTGCCTGTCATGAATGCCTGCATTGCAGCAGCCATATCAAACTCTAAGAATACTTTACGTAGTGTTTCAGCATCCATGTTCAAAGTCGTTTTAGCATTTGAAGATAAACCTTTTTGGATTTTACCCGCATCTAAAGCCAACTCTGTATTACCGGCTGCATCTGTTACAACCAAGTTAATCGCTAAATTCGCAAGTGCAGGTGGCAAGTTTAAATCACCAGCTTCAGCAGTCAGTTTTTCAACAGTTGCAAACCAATCATCAGTTAAAAATGCAGCCATGATTATTCCTCAAATGTATTTGTTCAATTTCTTGTGCCATCTATCCAGACAACATCACATGAAGCAATTTGCTTGTGCCCTGTTATAGCATGTAATTTTTATTTTAGGCTATGATTTTTTGTACGCAGGATTCAATTTTTAAATTTTTTATAAAAAAAAGGTACTTAACAAGTACCTTTTCAAAAAGTTTTACACTTTACTCAGCAGCAAAACTCAGATTGACCACATCCAGACGGTTTTTCATCTCTTCTGGATCTTTCAGATCAAATTCACGTTGGCCATCCAACGCTTCGAAATCAAATAATTCACGATCCGCCAGTTGTGATGGAGAAACGTTCTGTAGTGCACCAAAGATACTGTGTAAGCGTTTTGGATGCTGCTTATCCCACTCACGTAACATGTCGTTAATGATGGCGCGTTGCAAGTTCTCTTGTGAACCACATAAGTTACACGGAATGATCGGGAACTGGCGTAACTCAGCATATTTAATAATGTCTTTTTCTTCGACATAGGCCAAAGGACGAATCAAAATATTCTTTTTGTCGGAAGAAAGCAGTTTTGGCGGCATTGCCTTCAAACTACCACCATGGAATAAATTCAAAAAGAAAGTGGCCATGATGTCATCACGATGGTGGCCTAGCGCGACTTTAGTTGCGCCAATCTCTTGAGCGAAACCATATAACGAACCACGACGTAAGCGTGAACACACCGCACAATAGGTTTTACCCTCAGGGGTTAGGCGCTTAGTAATGGTATAGGTATCTTTTTCCAAGATGTAATATGGAATATTGTTTTCTTCCATATAGCGTGGCAACACATCTTCAGGGAAACCTGGCTGTTTTTGATCCAGATTCACCGCCACAATATCAAAATTGATCGGTGCAATACGTTTAAACTGCAACAAGATATCCAGCAAGGTATAGCTGTCTTTACCACCAGACACACATACCATGACCTTATCACCATCTTCAATCATGTTGTAATCACGAATTGCATGCCCCACCTGACGACGAAGTTTCTTCAACAGGCGATAATACGCCGAACTTGTCGGAAGTTCTGGCTTGAAATTAAATCCTTGATTGGACTCCACTGGCGCGTACATAGACGTGATTTACTCATAAACAAAAATACCGCAAGATTTTATCTCATTCCGAAAAGATGCGCATCTAAAGAATTTTTCAATTTCTTTCAATCGTCATATTTGAGTTTCATACTGGTAAAATTCTGATCAAAATAATCCTAGATGCGCTGGATTGCTTATAATTCAAACTTTTCCACAGTTGTCCACAAAAGCTGTGGATAAATTTGTGGATTTCTTAGCTATTGACAAAGTGCTTTTATCTTAAAATAAGGCTTCCGATTAGATTGATCATTTTTTAACCACCTATTTTATCAAATTAAAAACAATGACTTACATAAGTCAAGACTTAGTTTTTAAAATTTTTTTTTAATTTTTTTTTGCTGAACATTCGAACAAATTGACTTGATTTTTGTCTGACAGTGAAAAATAAAAAAATTGTAGCAAAAGTTCTTTTTTTACTTTTTTTTGTTAAACTTCGGAATAGAACTTATGCTCATCCTTTCGTGAATATTATAACGATGAACAAAACAACTTATTTTTTTGCTCTTTGTCTGGGATCAATCGTTTTTTTTAATAGTACAGCGTCTAGTCATGCTGGGCAGACCATTTACCAATTTAAAGACAATAATGGCACCACCCTACTCACCAATAAGAAAAAAGCCGAGTACAGTCACTTAAAAGTGATTAAAGCGACGTATTACCCTGACAGCAATATTCATAGTTATAGTAACTGGGGCACAAGTGAAGCTTCTGTCTTACCCAGCTATAGTCGAAATAAAAATGCCTTTGATCACCTGATCCGCCAAGCAGCACAACAACACGGTGTCTCGGAAGGGTTAATTAAGGCAGTGATGCATACCGAATCGGGTTTCAATATTAATGCGCGCTCCCCTGTGGGTGCTCAAGGCTTGATGCAATTGATGCCTGCAACAGCACGCCGCTTTAATGTCAACAATGCCTATGACCCACAGCAGAACATCTTTGCCGGCGCACGTTATCTCAGTTGGTTAATCAAACGTTTTAATGGCGATACCCGACTTGCAATCGCAGCCTATAATGCAGGCGAAGGCAATGTTGATAAATATGGCGGCATTCCACCATTTCGTGAAACACAAGATTACGTCCGTCGCGTCACTAGCCGTTATCAAAATCTCTATGCCTCGGGTCTCGGCACTTCGCTCAACAATTCAAACAATGCTGCGACTAATGGCCAAGTCTTAGCTCAATCGGCAAATTATAGCGCCCCTGTCAATGAAGCTGTAGAAGCAGCACCTCCTGCGCCAAAACAATATAATCGCCAAATTATTACCTTGGCGGATGGTACCTTTACCGACGCGCCATCAGGCACTTACACCACCACCAATGCCACCGCTTCAGCCCGAATACATTTCAGTAATTAATAATTCTGGGGCATTATTCTCACAGGATGATTTTAGCTGATATTTTTTAAACAAAATCCTCTTTAAGTCCCTGTTTCACATTCAATTCACTGTTTTATAGGCTAAATGTATCTATGCCTATTTTTTGCTTGAATTTTTAGGGTTCGCCCTGCATATTAGCGTTATGATTTATAATTTATAAATCAGATCAGTTTTAATTTATAAGAGGATTTTCTCAATGATGCGGATTGGTTTGTTCTTGCTTACCAACCTCGCGGTACTGGTTGTAGCTGGCATTATCTTGTCACTCTTCGGTGTCGGTAGTTACCATGGCGCGGGTGGCTTGAATCTAGGCAACCTATTAGTCGTCTGTTTTGTCTTTGGTATGGTGGGTTCTTTAATTTCCTTATTCATGTCGAAGTGGATGGCTAAAAAAACCACTGGAACTGAATTAATCGACCCAAATGCACCTCGTAGTCAAGCAGAAGCTTGGTTATTACAAGAAGTGGCTCAATTATCCCAACGTGCAGGTATTAAAATGCCTGAAGTAGGTATTTTCCCTTCTTACCAATCCAATGCATTTGCGACAGGTTGGAATAAAAACGATGCGCTAGTATCCGTCTCTACGGGTTTACTTGAGCGTATGAACAAAGATGAACTTCGTGCAGTACTCGCTCACGAAATTGGTCACGTTGCTAATGGCGACATGGTCACGCTTGCCTTGATTCAAGGTGTGGTCAACGCCTTCGTCATGTTCTTTGCACGTATTGCAGGTGACTTCATCGACCGTAATGTCTTTGGTCGTGAAGATGGTGAAGCACCAGGACTTGCTTATTTTGCCATTACGATTGTACTTGACATCGTCTTTGGTATTTTGGCCTCTGCCATCGTGATGTGGTTCTCTCGTCAACGTGAATACCGCGCAGACGAAGCGGGTGCACGTTTAGCAGGTAAACAAGCAATGATCTCTGCCCTGCTTCGTTTACAAGCTGAATCAGAAATGCCAGATCAAATGCCAAAAGAAATGAAAGCATTTGCGATTGCGGAAGGTAAGGAACAAGGCTTTAGCTTAGCGGCTCTTTTCCAAACCCACCCAACCATTGAACAGCGTGTTGCAGCATTACAGCAATTAAACGTTCAATAATCAGTATCAGATAAATGATAAAGCCTCCAAGATGGAGGCTTTATTTTTTGCCATATCAAAATTAATGTTTGAATCACCCTATTTTGATAAGGTAAAGAAATCAAGTAAATCAAAGATTATATGATCATACTATAAGTATAAATTACTTTACTCCCAAGCATCTTCAACTGTTTTTTTCCAATCATTGAAACTTTTAAAAAGTGAAGTATGTGGCCATCTCGGATTAGTTTCATTATTCCATGTTAAATGGACTTCAGCATATTGATCTTCCTGATTTTCTAAAAAGAATAAAACATCATCCTCTCCATCTTTTCGAGCAATAGCTACCGCTTTTTTAGCAAAAAGCACATGACCCAATATAAGCTCACGTTTAAGTTCATTAGAAAATATCGACTCTTTTTCTGCTTGTATAAGTACCCAATTTTCTGGCAATTCTTTTAGATGCCTCATATATTAACCACTAAGAAATAGTATGTTGATAAAATTGCCATAGGTAACTAAAGCCAGCCCAGACCGCTACTACCAATAAAATCAATACCGCAATCCCCAATAAATCGGGAATACGCAACCAGATCCAGCTCACCACTGGATTACGCCAAAATGCGGATGTTTTCTGCTTTTGTTCCAGTGACTCGTGTAAAAACGGATGAACCACATGGATATCACTGTGGACCTGATATTCCTCACGGATATGCGCATGTACAATCTCAAGCGTCTTTCTGCTAGGTCGGATAAACACGTCAAAGACCGTACCAATAATCGGGATAAAGCCGACTAACATATCCATAATCGCCAGTTTCACCACCCCCTTTAGTTTGTGCTGTGGAACACCGACTTCTCGGGCTTTTTTAAAAGCGTATAGCGTTAAAACAAAACCTGCGACATCACCGGCAAAAGGAATGGTACTCAGTGCGGCATCCGCCCCCACGCCTTGTTTGGTAAATGGAATCCGAACCAGACTGTCCATGGTGTTGGCGAATTTTGCTAAATCACGCTCAATAGCAATGGCTTGCTGTTGAGTTAATTTTTTTTGTTGTGATCGATCAGTCATTCACTTAACCTAAAACAATGTTTATGCTTGAGAATAAAGTAGTTTTGAACTTTTGTCGGTACAATTATTATTACGGTCTAGAATAAAATCATCGATGCAATAAACAAGTACACAATCACCCCTGTCGCATCACATATCGACGTCACCAAAGGTGCAGAAGCACTGGCAGGGTCTAAACCGACTTTATTCAGAATAAAAGGTAAACTCATGCCAATCAAACAGCCCATTAACACAATCCCCATCATACTCAGGGCCAGTACCAAAGCGACCAATTCGTCCCCCCGGAAATAACCCAACAAGGAAACCGCAACGGCCATCGTTCCGCCAAGACATAAAGCCACCAGACTTTCGCGCCCAAGTAGATAGAACCAGTCTTTAAACTGGACATCCCCTGTTGCCAACGCCCGAACCATCAAGGTAGAAGATTGAGAGCCTGCATTACCGCCACTTCCCACCAACAAAGGCAAGAAAAACACCAACACCAGATGCTGTGCAATCACATCTTCATAGTGTGCAATCCCAATTCCTGACAATAAACTTCCAAAAACCAGAAAGACCAGCCAGAATACCCGCTTCTGATAGAGTTGCAGAATAGGAGCCGATTTAATGCTTACTTTGGACGATGCATTGACCGCACCAACCTTCAAGAAGTCTTCGGTTGCTTCTTCACTCGCCACATCCATGGCATCATCATAAGTCACAATCCCGACCATCATTTGTTGATGATCAATAATCGGTAAGGCCAGTAAATCATAACGGGCAATGGTTTTGGCCACCTCATCCTGATCGGTATCAACATAGGCTGTCAGGACATTGGTTTCCATCAGTTCATTAATATTTTGCTCTTCAGGTGCAAGAATTAACTGCTTTAAAGTCAAAACACCCAAAATTTTACGTGCTTCATCCAGCACATAGGCAAAATAAATCATTTCGGTATCTGGTGCTTCTAGACGCAACATTTTAATCGCATCTTTGACCATCATATCGGGTTTGAGCGTGGCATATTCCGAGCTCATGATGGCCCCAGCGGTTCCTTCCACATAGGATGAAAGCTGACGAATATCTTCTCGTTCCGCCTGCGCTAATGCAGGCAATAGTGCATTTTGCTGCTCTTCATCCAGACGCTTAAATACATCGGCCCGTTTATCCGATGACATTTCCCCAATAATTTCAGCCAAAATATTTCTTGGCATGGTTTGAGCAAGTTTGGCTTGTTCATGGGGAGGAAGATAAGAAAAAACATAAGCGCGTTCTGGTAAATGCGTCAGTAGTAATTGACTTTGTTCTACCGATAATTGTGTCAATACATCAGCAATATCAACGGCCCGAAAAGTTTTAACCGACGCCAGCGCAAGTTCAATATGATTATTCTTTAACGCATCATTTAATAAATATAAAAAATTGTTGTAGCTCATATCTGCCTCTTCACTACAATTATCTGCAACGAAGAGCCAAATACAACAGATTATTTTACTGTCGAGTAACGGTCTTCATTCAGATTTTGGGAAATATAAAAACGTGTAATTCTTGAAAAATTACAACTCTGGGTGTCCATGTAGGCAATCAATCCTCATTCAACCGCTTATACGGCACGGCAATACTACAAATATTTTTTTATCTTCTCAACTTAGACAACAAAAATGAACAATTCGAACCGTTATGCAGGGCACGAATTGTTCATTTCTACTGCTAATTTTACTGCCTTTAAGCAGTTTCTATTTTCGCTTTTGGTTTAAATACAGTTCTGACCAAGACATACATAAATGGAATAAAGATCAGTACCAGAATGGTGCCAAACACAACCCCACCAAATACACTATAACCAATCGCCTGTCGGCTTAATGCGCCTGCACCACTCGAAAACATCAAGGGGATCACACCCGCACCAAAGGCAATTGAGGTCATCAGAATTGGTCTGAGACGAAGGCCTGCTGCCTGTAATGCAGCTTCCAGCGCACTTCGTCCCTGTTGTTGCAAGCTTGCTGCAAATTCAACCATCAAAATGGCATTTTTACAGGACAGACCAATAGTAGTCAGCAGTGCAATCTGGAAATAGATATCATTGGCGAAACCAAACCAATAACTAAATAAAATCGTTCCTCCAATCCCGAGTGGAATCGCCGCCATTACCACAGAAGGAATTGACCAGCTTTCATAGAGTGCTGCAAGGCAAAGGAAAATAAAGGCAACCGAGATTAAATATAACCAGATCGCCTGATTGCTGGACTCTTGTTCCTGATAAGACAAGCCACTCCACTCCAACCCTACATCAGGCATTTGATCAACTAAGCCACGAATGGCTTGCATCCCTTGTCCACTACTAAATCCATTGGCTGCGTCTGCTTCCAAACTGATCGCTGGATAGCCCATGAAGCGCTCTAACATTGGTGGGGCACCTTGCCATGTAATCTGGCTAAATTGTGAGAATGGCACCATTTGACCATTGGTATTTTTTACATACCAATAATTCAGGTCTTCAGGCTTAGAACGATATGGCGCATCACCCTGTAAATAGACCCGTTTAATTCGTCCACGATCAATAAAGTCATTGATATAGCTGCCACTCCACGCCGTCGAGAGGGTTCGGTTAATTTCACTGACATTAAGACCATGAATCATCGCAGCCTTATGATCAATTTTGATATTCAGCACAGCCTGATCGTCATTGCCTTTTTTGTCGAGATTTGCGACTGGGCCTAGCGCATTGCCCTGCTGTTGTAGCAGTTTGAAAGAGTTCAATAAACTTTCTCGGCCTAGGCCCTTGGTGTCCTGTAACCAGAACTCCATTTTGTCAGAATTACCTAAACCACGAATTACCGAGGGCATCAACACCATAATACGTGCTTGATTATTTTGTGAAAGATATTGCATAGCCCGTGCACGAATCTGCTGTGCGCTGTTTTCTGCACCTTTGCGCTCATTCCAATGTTTCAGTGACACAAAGGCTTGACCAAGATTCTGTCCTGTTCCAGAAAAGTTACGACCATGAATCACCATGACACCATTCAAGTTGGCTTTTTCATGTTCAAGAAAATAATCTGAGATTTGTTTGCCTACCTCTTCAGTCTTGCTCATCGGTGTTCCTTCCGGTAAACGGAATTGAACGCCTAACAAGCCCTGATCTTCTTGTGGTAGAAAACTGGTTGGCAGATCACGATAAACCCAGATAAAACAGCCAATCAGCAACACAATACCCAACAGTGAAATGGCTTTTAAATTAATGACTTTTTGTGAAACATTCAGATAACGCGTTTTTATATAGTCCAGTCCATGATTGAACTTGATCGCCCAACGCGCCTGTTTTTGCTGTGGTTTCAATAAAATGGCACAAAGTGCCGGGGTTAAAATCAACGCCACAAGTAATGAAAGCCCCATGGCGACCACGAGGGTAATCGAGAACTGACGATAAATAATGCCTGTCGCGCCACTAAAGAATGACATTGGAATAAATACAGCTGTGAGAACCAAGGTAATCCCGACTAAGGCTCCACTAATCTCATGCATGGACTGAATTGAAGCTTCCTTGGCACTGAGTTGCTGCTCATGCATCAGACGTTCAACGTTCTCTACCACCACGATCGCGTCATCGACCAACAAACCAATCGCTAATACCATCGCAAACAAGGTCAGAGTATTGATACTCATCCCTAAAACGGCTAATACGGCGAAGGTTCCGAGAATGACCACAGGAACCGTGACTGCTGGAATCAAGGTTGCTCGCCAGTTCTGCAAAAAGATAAACATCACCAAGACCACCAGACCAATGGCTTCAATCAAGGTAGACACCACTTGTGACATCGACTCTTTTACGAAAGGTGTATCGTCGCGTGGATAAACCACAAAATAACCTTCTGGTAATGCTTTCTCTAAACGGGCAACTTCCTTATAGACCGCATCGGCCACCTGCATCACATTGGCCCCGACGGTCAAGGACAGTGAAAGTCCTGAAGCAGGATAACCATTTAAACGGTTAAAGACCTGATAATTTTCAGCACCGACTTCAACCCGTGCGACATCTTTTAAATAGACAAAACTGCCATCTGTATTGGCTTTGACAATAATATTTTTAAATTGTTCAGGTGTTCTTAACAACGAACCCGACGTTACCTTGGCATTTAAATACTGGTCATCCGCTGTTGGTAAATCTCCAATTGCACCAGCGGCGACTTGCGCATTCTGATTTTCAAGTGCCGTACGGACATCACTCACTTGTAATTGATAACGTTCCAGACGCTGTGGATCCAGCCAAATACGCATGGCATATTGCGAGCCAAATACGCTCACTTCCCCAATGCCTTCAATTCGGCTGAGATTGAGTTCAAAGTGATTGGTGAGATAATCTGAAATATCCAAATTGGTTGAACGCCCTGATTTATCCCCCAGACCGATCACCATAAAAGAATCACTTAAGGATTTACGAACATTAACTCCCTGACGCTGTACATCTTCGGGTAAACGGTTGATCGCACCATTAATTGCATTTTGGACTTGTACCTGTGCTTGATCGGGATCGGTCCCCTGATCAAAGAACAGACTAATTCGGCTATTACCACTGGCATCACTACTCGAATTGAAATAGAGCAGATGATCAATACCTTTAATTTGTTGTTCTAAAACCTGAGTAACACTGTCTTCTACCGCTTGAGCATCTGCTCCACTATAGTTTGCAGCAACAGTGATTCGGGGTGGTGCAATATCGGGATAACGTTCTACAGGTAACTTTAAAATTGCAAATAAGCCAACAGCCATAACAATAATAGCGAGAACACTGGCAAAGATTGGGCGATGAATAAAAAACTTAGATAACATGGCTGTTCATTCCATTGTTGAAACAGTCAATTTTTTCAAAAATACG